>JAHDCE010000310.1:1981-5726 GCA_020630045.1 Saprospiraceae bacterium
GATATAGCGTAGTGGTCAATGGCACCACTTACAATGAAGCCAATCCGACAGGAACTGAAGTATTGACCAACTTCCTAGGTTGTGATTCTACTGTAACTGTTACATTGGTGTACAACGCCGTAAGTTTAGGAGTCGAACCATATACCGGATGTGCTGGTGATGGATATAGCGTAGTGGTCAATGGCACCACTTACAATGAAGCCAATCCGACAGGAACCGAAGTATTGACCAACTTCCTAGGTTGTGATTCTACCGTAGCCGTTACATTGGTATTCAACCCAACTTCTACAGGTTCGGAAGTCTATACTGGTTGCCAAGGAGATGGATATAGCGTAACTGTAAATGGTACAACTTATAATGAGACCAATCCGACAGGAACTGAAGTATTGACCAACTCCTTAGGTTGTGATTCTACGGTTACTATTACATTAACATATAACAACAATCCTACCCCATCCATTACCGGACCATCCGTATTCTGTAACGGTTCATCATTTACGCTTGATGCAGGAACGGGATATGTGGATTATGACTGGGGAACTGCCGGAACCGGACAAACCATTACAACAACTGTCGGAGGCAGTTACACGGTAACCGTAACGGACGCCAATGGTTGTACGGGAGTGGCGAACACCACTGTTACCGAAATCACACTCGCACTTGATGAAGTCCATACGGACGAAACTTGTGACGACTCTAATGACGGAACCATTTCATTGACTCCATCAGGAGGAACGGCACCATACAATTACAATTGGTCGGGTGGAGTTTCTACAGGCTCTTTTGCCAATGGGTTGAATGAAGGTACATATACGGTTACAGTTACAGATGGAAACGGATGTACCATTTCCACTTCTGTTACCATTACGGCACCTGAACCGATTGTAATTACTCTAATCGACTCCTCACCATCCAATTGCTTGGCATGTGACGGAGCTGCTAATATTTCAATCACAGGAGGTTCAGGAAATTACAATATCAATTGGTCAAACGGCAGTACTGTAGAAGATCCATTTGATTTGTGTGGTGGTTTGAATTTGGTAACGGTCGTGGATGATCAAGGCTGTACCGGTTCTCTAGAAGTTCCGATTTCCATCAATGGAAGTACGCTTGTCGTTGATACGATAATCGTAGAAAACGCCACTTGCGTAAATGAATGCGATGGACAGGCAATCGCCTTAATTTCAGGAGGACAAGAGCCATACGCTTATCAGTGGGATGCGAATGCAGGTGGACAAACCACACAAACAGCATTTGACTTATGTGCAGGGTCTTATAGCGTAACAGTGACTGATGCCGATGGTTGCGATGTTGTTGGAATCGCTATTATCACTGAACCTACATTGGTAGAATCCGCATTCTACACCATAGATGTGGGATGTTTCGGAGAAAGTAATGGTGCAATTGTAGTTGACTCCACATTCGGAGGGACTCCTCCATACTATTACTCACTTGACGGAGATTTATATATTCCTGATACGATTTTCTCCAACTTGCCTGCAGGCGATTACACAGTATATACGCAAGATGCAAATGGCTGTGTTGTGATGAATGATGTAACCGTTGACGAACCGGCTGAACTCGTATTGACAGTTAGTGAAGATACGCTTATCCAATTCGGCGAATCTGTCGATTTATTCGCTCTTCCGAACTTACCGGATGTTGCGATTGAATGGACGGTAACAGATTCTCTAAGTTGTACGGATTGCTCATTGACGACTGCAAGCCCGACTACTTCGATACTATATGAAATCATTGCCACCGATACAGTCAATATGTGTACGGTGACCGAGCAAATCCTAGTTAGGGTTGAAATCATCAAAGACGTTTACGTACCGAATGCTTTCTCTCCGAATAATGATGGAAACAATGACTTCGTAACGGTCTACGGCGATGAAGCGAAAATCGTTCAAGTCGAAAACTTTAGAATATTTGACAGATGGGGTGAAATGGTTCACGAAGCCAATAATTTCCCGATTAATGATTTGTCATTCGGTTGGGACGGAACCTTCAAAGGGAAAAATATGGATCCTGCGGTCTTTGTGTATTTTGCCGAAGTCAGGTTTATTGATGGTACAGTCCAATTGGTCAAAGGAGATATTACCCTACTTAGGTAGGAATTACGAATTGTCATGATTAAATTCGCCCCGTTTCCATTTCGAATGGAAACGGGGTTTTAGTTTTATTTAGATAAATAAGAATGATTGTAATTACAGGAGCGGCGGGTTTCATTGGTAGTCAAATGGTCAATCATTTGAATGAATCGGGATTCACTGATCTCATATTAGTAGATGATTTCAAACCCATAGAAAAGAAAGTCAATTGGCAAGACAAGCAGTATCTCAAAACGATAGACCGAAAAATTTTCTATAAGAATATTTTCTACTACTCAGGAATACATGCCATTATCCATCTAGGAGCAAGAACGGACACAACCGAAACAAATCCCGAAATTTTCCAGGAGCTGAATTTAGATTATTCGAAAAAATTATGGGAATATTCCGCACAGCATCAAATTCCATTTCTATATGCATCAAGCGCAGCGACATATGGCGATGGGACTTTGGGTTTTTCGGATCAACACAACGATACTGTCAAGGCAACACCATTGAATGAATATGGCATTTCAAAGAATGAGTTCGATAAATGGGCCCTTTCACAAGGTAGTGCGCCACCACACTGGTATGGTTTCAAATTTTTTAATGTTTTTGGCCCGAACGAATACCACAAAGGAAGAATGGCGTCCGTGGTTTTTCATGCATACAAACAAATCGTGGAAACAGAAAAAATGAAATTATTTCGATCTCATCGGGAAGATTTCCGCGATGGGGAGCAAAAAAGAGATTTCATTTATGTAAAAGATGTCGTTCGTGTACTCGGATCATTTTTAAAAGGAAAACCCACAAGCGGTATTTATAACCTAGGAACGGGAAAAGCAAAGACCTTCACGGATTTAGTGGAAGCCGTTTTTGCCGCCTTGGGCAAAAACCCTGAAATCGAATTCATAGATACCCCTGAAGATATTCGAGAAAACTATCAATATTTTACGGAAGCTCAAATGGATAAAACCAATTCCGTACTCGCGGGTTATGAATTCATGAGCTTGGAATCAGCCATAAAGGATTACATTTTGAATCATTTAAATACATTGTAAACTAAATACACCATGAGTAGTGCGTTAAAGAACTTATCAGATTACGATGAAAATGCTCTGTCGGATATCAAAGGAAAAAAATTTGGTATCGTAGTAGCGGATTGGCATCAAAACATCACTCACGCTTTATATGAAGGATGTTTTGATACTCTAATAAAACACGGAGCGGAGGAAGATGATATTATTACCATACAAGTCCCCGGAACATTTGAATTGCCGGCCGGCGCTCGCATATTAGGCCAATCCAAAAAACTGGATGCAGTCGTTTGCATCGGTTGCGTAATCAAAGGGGAAACGACCCACAATGAATATATCAATATGTCGGTAGCTAGCGGATTGCAAAATCTAAGTATCGCTACTGGCGTGCCTCATATTTTCGGAGTATTGACGCCAAATGACGAGCAACAAGCAATAGACCGAGCAGGCGGAAAATACGGTAATAAAGGTGTAGAAGCAGCCGTCACAGCGATTAGAATGACCCTCATCGCAGATGAACTTACCAAAGAGAAAAAGAAAATCGGTTTTAATTAGGAAACAATAGATGTTATCACGAAACTTTTTGTATGGAAGACGAATCGTTATTTTGGGAAT
>JAHDCE010000311.1 GCA_020630045.1 Saprospiraceae bacterium
CACAGCGATTGAAGCTATGCTTCGTGAAAAAAAGCATCGGTTTTCCTTCCAATTTATCGGCCCGATTCCTGAAAACGTACAGCTAAAAAATCCGGCAATCATTTATCATGGACTCGTATCCGACCCTGAAAAAATCAAAAGCATTTTAAGAGGAGCCGACTTTTTGGTTTGCCCGAGTCACGCAGAAGGAATGCCAACCGTTATTCTTGAAGCGATGAGTAGCGGATGTGCGATTATCGCCACAGATGTAGGGGCTGTATCTGAACAAGTAGACGCTTCGAATGGAGTTGTACTCCAACCGGGAGATGTCGCCGGATTGAAACAAGCCATGGACTATTACGATTGAAGAAATTGAGGGCGATGCAGAAAAAATCAGTGGATAAGATCCGCCAAAACTTTCTTTGGGAAGTCGTCGCAAAAAAAATTATTGAAGAAGCCCAACGGAGAAATCAAGATGTTTAGGGGGAACTAGTATTAAGAGCCTGTTAAGTTAGAATAATGCCTGTTAAGTACATATTCTGTGTTAGTCCGGGAAGAGCCGGAAGCAATTACTTAAGCGAAGTGTTCAAGCATTTCAAAAACGTACAATCCGAGCATGAACCGCATCCTATCGGCAATGCCTACGAAATGAAACAATACCTCAAGGGGAACAAAAAACCGATGGAGGAATTGTCTCGCCGGAAGGCGGAAAAAATCAAAGCAATCACAGATAGTGGAAAGGTATATATAGAATCCAATCACTGTTTTATCAAGGGATTCGGATGGGAATTGCCCAAGCACATACCACAAGAAGAAATCGGAGTGGTTATCATGACACGGGATCGTCAAAAAGTACTCAATAGTCATTTCCGTATCGGATATACCCCCTTGAGTAAAGGGGGGAGGAATTGGATGATTACCCCTTTTGTAGATAAAAGTTTGGTACCGTTTCCGATGTCTTTCCCTAGATTGAAGTTTATATTTTATACGCTCGTTTTCGGGATTCTTTGGATCATGAGACGACTCAAGTTACTTCCTCTGATGGATTATTGGAGGCCGGATTTTTTGAAAAGATATGAATGGGGTTTACTCAACTGGTACATTGAAGAAACTTATGCCCGAGGCGAATTGTACCAAAAAACATTTCCAAATATCAAATATTATTCAACGGACGTGATGGACTTGAACAGCACGGATCGTTTCTTGGAAATGGCTAAGTACTTCAACCAAGACTTGGAACCCGAAGATTCTTTTTACGATGCGGTGAGTGTCCGTAAAAATACGGCGAATCAAAGAATCGCCGATCGGATAAAAACCGGTAAGTAAATGTCCTTGAAAAGATACTTTAATCTTGCTAGGAAGTATAAAGCCTACCGAAACATCATTCCATATAGACTTTGGATGGCTGCCCGTATGAAGTTCGGGCGGTTTCCCCTTTCGGGAAATGGGAAAGGATTTTCAAAAAAAGAAATTCATACATCCGTTACTTTGACCTCCGAACCCAATCCATTATTCGGATTGTCATCAGGCAAATTCGCAGGAGAAATCAATTCGGTTCCTTACGGGGGATTCCATTTGTTTACCATCCCCGGCGGTTCGGTTTATACCGATTGCAATAGTGGGGTGTTTTATTATGATAAACAAAGCCAAGGCATTGAACCCGCTTCCTTTTTGTTTAAAACATTTAATCATATTCCGGGGCTTCCCGTTTGGTTATCTTCTAGGAAAGAACCGCGAACTATATTCAGCCTACTGACAGGGGGCGGTGGAAATAGCAACTATTTTCACTGGTTGTATGATGTGCTTCCTCGCCTTTCCGCATTACCGAAAGAAATGTGGAAAGAGGTGGATGTTTTTTTATTTCCAAATCATGAATACCCATTTCAAAAAGAAACATTGGGTATCTTGGGAATACCTGAAAACAAGGTAAAATCCTCATTGCAAGAAAATCACTGGAAAGCTGGGAAACTATTATGTACGACACATACACGCAATGAGTATCAGTTTACGGATTGGGTTATATCCTTTTTGAGAAATTCATTCATTACACTAAATGAAAATTCCCCGGAAGGGGAAAAAATATACTTGTCACGTGGCGATGCGGCAACAAGGCGGATTGTCAATGAACCCGAACTGGTTGAAAAATTGAAAGAACAAGGCTTCAAAGTGTATGAGCTTTCTAAATATTCCTTTCAAGAACAAGTCGGAATATTCAATAAGGCGGATGTCGTCGTCGCTCCTCATGGCGCGGCATTGGCCAACTTGGCGTTCTGCCGTCCGGGAGCAAAGATCTTAGAGATTTTTTCTCCGGGCTTCATTACCAGTTTGTATTATAACTTATGTGACAAAGCGGAACTCGAACATCACTATTTGATTGGAGAAACTTCGGGAGAAAGCGATAAGGATGACATCACAGTCGCTCCTGGGAAAATATTGGCTTGGTTAGAAGAAAATCAAGTCCTGACCGATTAAAGAGATAATTGAAACCTTAGTATGACACTACCTAACTTTGTTTGTGTCGGAGCTCAAAAAGCGGGTACGACCTCCTTGTACAATATTATCGGAAAACATCCTGATGTTTATGTACCGGAGAACAAGGAACCCCGTTTTTTTTGCACCTCTAAATATGATGACCCCGATGGAATGGAGTGGTATGCCGGACAATTTTTACAAGGAGCTGGTAAAAAGATAATCGCCGATATTACGCCCGGTTATATGAACCGCCCTCATTATGCGGATCGGGTGTTATCTACTTTGGGAAAGGACATCAAGGTATTAGCGATATTGAGACATCCCGCCAAGCGGGCCTATTCCCAATATCAAATGTTTTTTAACACCGGTCGTGAAACCATGACCTTCGAAGAAGCTATCAATCATGAAAAAGCTTTGAAAGAAGGTGGTTTTTTGAGCAATAGCTTTTATAGTGAAGTGATTGAAGCTTATCGCAATGCATTCGGTGATCATTTTAAAATCATTCGATTCGAAGATTTCATCGGACCAAATAAAATGGAAATCGTCCAAGACATATTCGATTTTTTGGACTTAAAACATATAGAAGTGGAATTCGCCCATGCCAATAAGTCAAGGGTCATGAAATCCAATCGACTCAAAAAAATAATATACCCTAAAAGCGGTTTCATGAAGTCGGTAAAAAAACAAGCGATGAAACTGGAAGGGTTGACGAATTTTCTACAACGTAACTTGAGGGAGACACCTCAAAAAATGGACGATGCCCTGAGTGATTCGTTAATGAAAAAATACTTCAATAAAGATGTGGATCGACTGATTGAAGTAACAGGGATTGATTTTTCAGATTGGAAAACGAAAGCATAACCCGGACGATAACGTGTTATTTAATTCAATAGATTTTATATTCTTCTTGCCCATTGTCGTGGGTATTTATTATTTGTTGCCACACAAATACAGGTGGATACTGCTACTTATTAGTAGTTATTACTTTTATATGTGTTGGAAAGCGGAGTATGCCATACTTATCCTGATATCAACCGTAGTAGATTATTTCGTAGGATGGGAAATACATAAATCAACGACGAAGGCAAGGAAAAAAAGACTGCTTTTCCTGAGCCTTTTTACCAATTTAGGGCTACTCTTTTTCTTTAAGTACACCAACTTTTTTTCTGAAAATCTCAATTTCCTACTAGGGGCGGTTCAACCCGAGTATCAAATCCCTTATATGGAAATCTTGCTTCCTGTAGGGATTTCTTTTTATACTTTCCAAACACTGAGTTACACCATTGATATTTATCGGGGGAACATAGAACCCGAAAAACATTTCGGTCGTTTTGCCGTCTTTGTTTCTTTTTGGCCTCAGTTGGTGGCAGGGCCTATTGAACGAGCGGCCAATTTACTACCTCAATTTAGGAAGCCAGTCAACTTCTCATACGAAAATGCAGTAGTTGGATTGAATCTCATCGTTTATGGCTTGTTCAAAAAAATAGTTGTTGCCGACCGTGTAGCGATTTATTCCAACGAAGTATTCAACGCACCGGGCGAGGCGTCTATGTTGTCTTCGATTATAGGGACATTTTTCTTCGCGATTCAAATTTATTGCGATTTTTCAGGATACAGTGATGTCGCTATCGGTTCAGCAAGAATCATGGGCATCGATTTGATGTATAATTTCCGAAGACCGTATTTGTCCAAGTCCGTCGCCGAATTTTGGAGGAGATGGCACATCTCTTTATCCACATGGTTTAAAGATTATGTTTATATACCCCTAGGGGGGAACCGAGTGGTAAAATGGAGGATGTACTACAACCTGTTTTTTACTTTTTTGGTCAGCGGATTATGGCACGGAGCCAATTGGACATTCGTCATTTGGGGGGCAATTCATGGAGGAGTCTTGATATTTGAACGGGTAAGAAAAGAAGGCTTTCAAAAACTAGGTTGGACCAGAATTGAAAAGACCAAGATGTTTTCTCTAGGAGGATGGTTGGCGACCATGTTAGTCGTTTATTTCGCTTGGATATTTTTCAGGGCGGAACACCTGTCCGACGCTTGGATTATTATTGGCAATATTATGGGACTTGGGCAAGGTAGCGGAGACTTGTTCATGGGCAAAGGTGTCCTAAACTTGGCAATTAGCTTCCTGGTCGTCGCCTTGCTTTTCCTTTCATATAGACTACCATACAAACTCGATTTTTACGGTAATAAAAGTGTGATGTTTATCGTCACCTGTATCATATTTATCATACTATTCGGAACAAGTGGAGAACAAGAGTTCATCTATTTCCAATTTTAAGCGTTTTTTACTGCGGATATTGATCCCTGTACTTTGTTGCTTACTGGTTTTAGGCTTCATTGTAGATAAAGTATTCGTCAATTGGGTGGTTTTTGACACCCAAGCAGGCGGAGCCTACAAGGTACATCGCATCATAGCTTCCGAATATCCGGACGAAACACCCATGTTCGGATCTTCAAGATGCCTGAGGTCATTTGTCCCTTCCATACTAGGAGAAGGATATTTCAATTATGGCATTGAAGGAACTCAGGATAAAGTTTGGTTATATTTTTTATCCCAAGAGTTGGCAAAGCCCGGGAAAACGACTCCGGTCATTATCAATTTTGACCAAGACGGACTTTCCGGTAACATAGGAGATGAGTTGAATTATATCCCATCCATTTCCCAAAGTGACGATGTGAAAAAATTACTAGGGGATAAATACCACTGGATGCATCAAGTGCCTTTCGCCAGATTTTATGGTCATTATGACTTGTACATGAAATATTACATGGATGAAAAAATTCCTTCGGATGAAACAGTTGATAGCGGAGGGAGATTCATCTCCACCAAAATAAATGACAAAAAACGAACCGCAAAATTAGCAACTATTGAAAAACGAACCGGTTTTAATAATGATCCGAAACTGTTGAAGCAATTAGAGGATTTGTTAGGAACAACCAAAAGGAAAGTTTGCATCGTGATAACTCCTTCTTGTCTTTTGCCTTCCGGCAAATATTATGAAAAAGATAAGGTCGACCAGTTCTTAAAGGGACTGGCGGATGAGTATGGACATGTTTATATATTCGATTATTCGAATGTGTATATGGATTCGAAATATTTTTTCAATTTGACGCATCTGAACTATAATGGTGCAAAAGAATTTTCTAAAAAATTCAAAACAAATTTAAAGAGCGCATTTTCAACTGGACGGCAATACAACAAATATCAATAAAACGAAACAACCGGTAATTCAAATCATTTTAG
>JAHDCE010000312.1 GCA_020630045.1 Saprospiraceae bacterium
TTCGTTATTCCCCTTAAACGTAGCTACGGCTATGCTTTGCGGCGAATGCCTCGTTAATTCCCAAAATAACGATTCGTCTTTTTTACAAAAAATTTCATGATAACATCTATTATTCGAACCAACTCTTCAACCAGTCCGAATCCTTGACCAAGATAAGTGCGATTCCGAATGCGGCTCCCGAAACGATATCCGTCCACCTTTTAAATGGCAACTTAGTTCCTTTCAATATAAGTACGGCTATCGCAAAAAATACGGCAACGATAACCAATTGTCCCAGTTCTACTCCGATGTTGAAGGCAAGCAGGGGAGTGAAAACATCACCGCTTTTTCCAAGCAATGCTTTGAGATAGTTTGAAAAACCCAAACCATGAATCAGCCCGAATCCCAAGACTAGCAAATAGTTCCAATTCACTGACCGCTCCTTGGTTTTTTCTCCTTGAATGATATTGGATAAGGCCGTAAGCATGATGGTTACGGGAATAAGGAATTCGATAAAATCCCTTGAAACACTAACGATGTCAAATACGGCGAGTGCCAAGGTCAATGAATGTCCGATGGTAAATGCAGTAACGAGGATGAGGATTTTTTTCCATTCCTCCCAATGATAAATCGCACATATGACAACGATGAATAAGATGTGGTCGTAGCCATCTAAGTCCGATATGTGGTCGAATCCGAGTTCTAGGTAATTGCTAAACATGCCTAAATGTAATACCCCGCAGAGAATTGACCAAGAATATGGAGCGGTACATTATACGACTTCTCCTCCACAACTAGAACCGGCTCCCGCCGTACAACCATAACAATGTTGATTGGTGACGATATTACGATTTGTGAATTCCTTTAAATTAAAATTGGAAATATGGCTGGAAGGGGTCGCTACTTTTAAGTCCAACATCTGATTGAAGTCGCAATCATATATAAAACCATCCCAACTAACGGAAATGGTATTGCGGCACATGAGTCCTTCAACAGTAGTGGGATTGTATGCTTCCACTAGGGTTTCCATATATTCCTCATATTTGCCCGCCTGTATCAAATAATCCAAAAACCGACTGATGGGTAAGTTGGTGATGGCAAACAAATGATTGAATTCGATATCGTACCTTCTTAGGAGTTGTCGCTTGAATTCCGCCTCCAAGCTAGCTTGGTCGCCCGGCAAAAACGCTCCGGCCGGATTGTAAACCAAATTCAGTTCAAGTCCTGAATTTTCCTTGCCATAGCCCACGCTATTCAATTTTTTAAGCGCTTGTATCGAGTCTTCAAAAACACCGTCGCCCCTTTGACTATCGGTTCTCTTTTTATTGTAATAAGGCAGAGAGGAAACAACCGTTACTCCATGTTCCGCAAAAAACTCGGGCAGGTCATGATACTTGGGGTTCGCCATGATAATAGTCAAATTACACCTATCCATGACCTGTTTTCCCTTTCGGGAACATTCCTTTACGAACCATCTGAAATGCTCATTCATTTCAGGGGCTCCACCGGTGATGTCCACTGTATGAATACTAGGGATGGAGTCAATGATTTCGAGGCATCGTTCCAAGGATGCTCGACTCATTTGTTCGTCTTTCCGATCCGGCCCGGCGTCTACATGGCAATGTGCACAAGATTGGTTGCAAAGTTTGCCAATATTGATTTGAAAAATTTCAGGATTTATCGGACGGACGGAATCCGCTCCGGTCGAATCCTTGACCATTTTCCGAAAGGAAGGAAATTTAGCATCCGTAAGTTCTTTTCCATTCAGGACTTCCAATTGGAAAAAAGTATTGCTCAATTCGGTTCCCCTTGATTTTAGAGATTTACTTTTTTGTTTAATCGCCATACCGCTCTTACATCATTTTATCATCCACGTGATTCATCATTTGCACACCATAAACCAGGGTCGTTCCCGCTTTGATCGCTGCCGCAACATGTACAGCTTCCATCATTTGCTCCTCGTCCGCTCCTTTCTTTAAGCAAGAATCCGAATATGCATCGATACAATATGGGCATTGGATGGCATGTGCGACCGCTAGGGCAATCAATGATTTTTCACGCACGGTCAGGGCTCCTTCTTGGAATACTTCCCCGTACCAATCAAAAAACTTTTTACCCATTTGCTCCTGCCATTCCGTAATATTGCCGAACTTCTTCAGGTCTTTTTTGTCAAAATAATTGTCGTTAGCCATTCTTTATTACATTTATTTTCGTTCAAATATGCGTAGGTTTACGATAATTGTCCTAGAGAACCAAGCAAATTGTACCCAAGCGGACTTAATCAGAACCATCATGTTTCGAATCTTTATGTTATCTGTAGCCGTGTGCTTTACCGCTTTTTGTCAAGCACAAGATTACCATGTGCCTGTATTGACAGGTATTGCCGGTACTACATTACAATCCGAACTTAAGACACAATATAAACCTATCATCCATCTTGATTATGGAGATGCCCGTGATTCGTTGTTCGGACGCGTCGATCGCCAAGGAGAAACCTTGTCTTGTATTTATTCGGGACATACGGTAGATATGCCATTCGGAGCAGATCCGACCACCGCCGTTTATTTGGGCGGGAGCAATGATGGCATCAATACTGAACATGTTTATCCTCAAAGTTTGTGGAGTGGTGGAAATAGCCCCAAGAGTGATATGCATCATTTATTCCCCACCAAAGCGAATATAAATAATGATCGGGGTAGTTTCCCCTTTGCGGAAATCGCGGACAATCAAACCGAGAGATGGTATTATATGTCTACGACGACAACAAGCATTCCTTCTTCTAATATTGATGCCTATTCTGAATACAGGAATGGTTCATTCGAACCTCGTGAAGATGTAAAAGGGGATATCGCGAGATGTATGTTTTATTTCTATACCATGTATCGGTCCGAAGCGGACGCTGTCAATCCGACTTGGTTCAACAATCAACTACCAACGCTGTTGTATTGGCACGAATTGGATCCAGTAGATACGAAAGAGTGGAACCGGACCTGGAAAATCGCTCTTCATCAATCCGGTAAACCCAATCCTTTTGTATTGGATTGTTCCTTGGCGGAAAGAGCTTATGGTGGATCGCCCGGAGCAAATTGTAACTTAGTGCCGGTTGAAGAAACCTTAAATCACGAACGGATTGTAATCAAGGTTTTTCCGAATCCGGCCTCAGTATTAAATATAGAAGTTCAAGGGGATTGTGGTGCCGAATTCGAGTGGAGGATTTTCAATATTAGAGGAGAACTATTATTAAAGGGGCAAGATGTCGGAAGCGTATCTCCTGAAGTTTCTGATTTCACTCAGGGAATGTATTGGGTGGAAGTGAAAATGAACTGTGGCAATAGGACGACATTAAGGCGAACTAAATGGATCAAATTACAATAAGGTGTTTTTATATAAGTTATAAAAAACCTATTTTGTCCAGCAAAGCAGCATATTCTCCAAAAAATGTTTTTTAAGAGAAAAAGAGAGTTTTGTTATAATCAATACTTTTGGCAAGTTCCGAGTTTAATAAATCCAAGTTCATGAAAAAATTATCTCTACTATTTTTTATTGCATTTTCATTTATGGCATTAAGCGTGTCAGCTCAATTAAAAGAAGATCGACCGGTCATTAATGAGAAATGTGGGTTCATGCACCACTTGCGTGCAGCCCAGGTCAATCACCCGGAGGAGGTTCCTAGTGATGACGAGTTTGAAAGATGGATGCAAAAACATCTTGAAAACTATGAAGAAAAGACAAGGGGGCTTCCCGTAATTACGATTCCGACAGTCGTCCATGTCATCCACAATGGAGACGCAGTTGGAAGCGGGGAAAATATTTCCGATGCCCAAGTTCTTTCTCAGATAGAAGTTTTAAACAATGACTATCGAAGAAAAACAGGTACTCCCGGATATAATACAGAAACGGTCGGAGCTGATACTGAAATTGAATTCTGTATGGCATCTACGGATCCTGATGGCAATCCGACCAATGGTATTAATCGGGTGAACTTGGGACAAGCTTCTTATGGAGGTTACGACATTTCCTACAAGGCACCAACAATCTGGGATCCTAACCAATATTTCAATATTTGGGTCATCCGTTTTGATGCCGGATCGGGAATATTGGGTTTTGCTACGTTTCCTCAAGGAACCGGTTTAGACGGATTAATTGGAGGAACTACGGCTACCAATGATGGCGTAGTAATCGGTTACAATTATTTCGGATCTTCCGATTATGGATCCTTTAACCTTTCGGCACCTTTCGATAAAGGGCGAACCGCGACTCATGAGGTCGGACACTGGCTAGGTTTGCGTCATATTTGGGGAGATGGTGGTTGTACTCAAGATGATTTTTGCGATGATACACCGGATTCAGATGCTGCAAATTATAACTGCCCGACAACACATACCTCTTGTGGATCTGTGGATATGGTCAGAAACTATATGGATTATACCAATGATGCATGTATGAATATCTTTACCCAAGATCAAAAGGCAAGGATGGTGACAGCGATGATGAATGGTACTCGCCGTGCTTCTTTAATGACATCAACAGTATGTAATTTTACACCGACTGCTCCTACTGCTGCATTTTCTTCTGACCTATTTACTGGTTGCCCAGGATTGGAGGTTCAGTTTGTCGATCAATCCACTGCTGCACCTACTAATTGGAATTGGTCATTCCCTGGCGGTACCCCTAATGCCTCAACCCAACAGAATCCAACAGTTGTATACAATTCTGAAGGAACCTATAATGTATCTTTAACGGTATCCAATAGTGTTGGGAGCAATTCCATTACTCAGAATGGATATGTTATTGTTTCAAATGCGGGAACTAGTGCGATATTCGTTGAAGACTTTGAAGGCGATGTCGCCGATTGGGGAGTCATCAATGGAGATGGTGAAACTACTTGGACGATTGCTGGAGTAGGAGGTTCCAAAAATGGTGCTTCTGCTGCAGGAATAGATAATTACAATTACAATGCTACCGGACAACGTGATGGGTTGGTTTCACCTAATATCGATATTAGTGGCAACTCAGGACTCCAATTGAGTTTCCACCATGCACATAAAAGGTATTCTGGTTCTTACGCAGATTCCTTAGTTGTTTATGGTTCTACAGATGGAGGTGCGAACTGGATTCGTTTGTGGGGCGATGCTGAAAATGGCTCTAATAATTTTGCAACCGGAGGTTTTGAAACCAATGCATTTTCTCCGGCTAATGACGACGACTGGTGCTATAGCGGTGCCTGGACCAATTGTGTAACCTTGGATCTTTCCGCGTTTGAAGGTGCTTCGACACTCCGGTTGATGTTTGAAAACGTCAACGATTATGGCAACAATATCTTTGTCGATAATGTCATTGTTTCAGGAGCTTGTGCTGCGGTTTCCGTATTGCCGACATTGGTTGAAGAACTAGATGTCAGTGTAGATGTGGCACCTAATCCATTCGATCAAGAAATTAATGTTTCATTATATTCAAATCAATCCAGAGATTTGGAATTAGGCATTTTCGATGCACTTGGACGCAACGTCATGACTGCCGACCAATTAACGGTCAATGGTCAGATGAACCACACACTAAATACCGGAGATTTACCGGGAGGCATTTATTTTCTTCGTGTGACGGATGGAGATAAAGTCAAAACCGTTAAGTTGATGAAATTCTAATATAATAGATGTTATCACGAAATTTTTTGTATGAAAGACGAATCGTTATTTT
>JAHDCE010000313.1 GCA_020630045.1 Saprospiraceae bacterium
GAAAGGTCAAAAGAGTTAGACAGAAAATTGCAAACCACTTAATTTTGAGTATAAATAAATGCGAATATAACATTTGATGTAGTAATATGGAACGTATTAGAGTGTTGACTCCTACATATTGTTGTGTGACTTTTATTTTCCAAGAATGATGTCGTATTCTACTGGAATTTTAACTCCAATAAATCCACCGGTTAAACCATACATTATTATTACCGTAACCACAATTCCTGTTATTAAGATAAAATTTGATTGTTGTTTGACTTCCAGCCCCAAAAACCTTTTATTCATTTTTTGAAAATGTATTGCGGCTATGTGCCCGAAAAATGAAAAAATCGCAAATCCATAATAAGGGATGAAAAATAAATTGAAAGGGAAAGTATTTAAACCCATAACTCCAAAATAATAATTTGTATCAAGGTTTAGTATATGTCGCCCTATCAATACTGCTCCGACATGAACGATGATGAAAAATCCTAAATACAAACCGGTCCATATCTGTAGTTTTTCGAAATAATCTTTAACCAATTTGCGCTTGGATAAAAATAATTTTGATCCTGAAATAATTTGAACAGATACGGCTGTCAGAAGAATCGTTTCTACAATTACGTTTCTATAAACAATTCTTAGGATATTCATCAATTCAATGTGAGCCTCTGCTCCAAAAACACTAATAAAATGATTGAATAAATGCAGGCTGATAAATATTGTTAAAGCAAATCCGGATATGAAATGAATTCGATTCATTTTTTTTCAACAATATCTGAATTTACTTTGAAGAATCATTTGACATAAATCAAATTCGATTTATCCCTCTAATTCTGCTTAATGTTTCAAGAGTAATACCAATATATGATGCAATATGAGTTAGGGAAATCCGATTTGTAATATTTGGATGGATTTTTAAGAGGTTTTCGTATTTCTGCTCCGCATTATGAAAGAGTATAGATGTAATTCTTTTTTGGTGACTCAACATGATTTCAGTTACAATAAGTCTGATTAATCTTTCAAAATCATGGTATTTGTTTGATAGTGCATCAATCTCCCCTTTTGTGAATTCGAGTAACACGGAGTTTTCAAGTAATTCAATATAGTGAGGGCTCGGTTGATTGTTAAAATAGCTGACTATTGAGCAAATGAAATCATTTTCAAAAGAGAACCAATCCGAAATGTCTTTTCCTTCTTTTAAATAGAATGCTCTTGCACAACCATTGACTATGAAATAAACTTTATCGGAGTATTGACCCTCACGAACAAGAATATCCCTTTTTCTTCCCGTTATTACCTTTACCCTTTCTATTAGCTCTGATTGACATTCCTTAGTTAAAGGATTGTATCTTTTACTAATGGATTTTATGATATCTTCATTTTGCATATCTAGATAATTATTTAGGTGTTGTTGTGAAGATAAAAATATTTGAATATTACCCACACAACCAAATATTCACTCAAAGCATCAAGGTGTTGTAAAGTAGATGAAAAATAAAATTTCAAACATGAAACACCTTCCATTACTATTGATACTGACATTCGTTTCTTTTTTCGCTTCCGCTCAAATGATGACCATTGAAGGAGTCATCCTAGACGAAGAAACCGGGGAAGAAATGATAGGAGCATCAGTCATTGCCTATGAAGGAGATAAAGATTATGGTACTTATACTGAATTTGACGGTACGTTCAAACTTAAAATACCCAAAAGCATCAAGTTCTTTGAGGTCTCCTATGTCGGATATGAATCACAAGTAGTCAAAATCGACCCCGAATTGGATTCATATACCATTCGTTTGAAAGAAGAAGGAGAACTCATGGAAGTAGCTGTTGTCACTTCTTCAGATTATTCAAAATCCAAAAGAAGAAAAACTCGCACTGAACGACGGGAAAGAAGAGACGATCACATCGTTTCTCCTAGAATCAGAGGAGCGAAGGAAGAATCAAAGTCGGAGATATTGAGTTATGGAGCGGTTATTTCCTCTGGCTCAGTAGAAACTGAAACACCACCTTCTCCACCACCCGTACTTGCCGCACCCGGTAAATTAGATGCGGAACCGGCAGAGATGATGTATGACGCGGCGGAAGAGGCCGAGCCTGTTATGGGGGTTGATGCCATTGCTGAGTATTCCGCATCCGAACCACCTGCCGACCTCCCTAAAGCCGGGCAGTTAACCGCCGGCCGATTGGACGATTTTAACAAATGGAATTTATGGCAGGACATTTCCGAAGTGGAATTGGATGGATACAAACGTTCATGGAAAATCAGCCCTTGGGATCGTTACACCGTTCAAGTCGCTACTCCGAATGGATATCCGGTCATTGATGCTACCGTTACCTTGAAGCGAAAAGACAATGTCATTTGGGAAACCAGAACCGACAATACCGGAAAGGCCGAACTTTGGGCCAATATTTTCGAAGATGGCGACGGAGATAAATTCAAGGTTGAAGTCGAGTACGATGGACAAATTTTCAAAAAAGATAGAATCACCGATTTCCATTCCGGTATCAACATGATTGAATTACCGGTACAATGCAAAACCCATGAAATCATGGACATCGCATTCGTAGTCGATGCCACCGGTTCTATGGGCGACGAAATCCAATATTTGAAATCCGAACTCAAGGACGTCATCAGTCGGGTCAAGCAAAAATCCAAGGACAAAAAAATCAGATTAGGTTCGGTATTCTATCGGGATTTCGGTGATGAATATGTTACCAAGAAAACCGAATTCGATGAAGACATCAACAAAACGGTCAATTTCATTGAAGGGCAATCCGCCAGAGGGGGAGGAGATACCCCCGAAGCAGTGGACGAAGCCCTAAGAGTCGCCATTTATGAAATGGATTGGAGCGAATACGCAGACACTCGACTGATGTTTTTACTATTGGATGCACCACCGCACAACAATGCGAAAACGAAGGAAAAGGTACGGTTGTACACCAAGCAAGCCGCCAAGTGGGGCATTCGCATCATACCCGTAGCTTGTAGCGGAACCGGTCACAATACCGAGTACCTGATGCGAGCGATCGCCCTGGCGACCAACGGTTCCTACTTGTACTTGACGGATGACTCCGGTATCGGAGCTACCCACACTAAGCCGGTTACGGACGAACACAAAGTAGAATTGCTCAATGGTTTATTGATTGAAACCATTCTCAACTTTAGTCATGTTACGGATTGCGATGATCAACTCGTCGAACTAGCAAGGGATACGACGGTAAGTGATACCATGACAGTCATATTGAAGCACCAAACACAAGACCCGAACCAACAACAACCGCCAAAAGAAGATCCTTTCGTTTTCCAATGGAAGTATTACCCGAATCCCACACCCGGTCCCTTGACCATTGAGTTGGAAGGAAAGTTAGATGTTTTGTACCTGACCGATATGAGCGGCAAAATACTGCAACGAGTCAATATCGCCGACCGTCGCCGTTTTGAACTGGATTTAAGAAAATACCCGAGCGGTGTTTATTACCTAAAAGCCCTAGGAGAAGACGGCCGGGAAGTGAATGGTAAAGTCGTTCTAGTCAGGACGTATTAAGTACCCGGCCATAAATAATCAGGGAATATGCTTTTCAGATATTTTTGCTTTATCCTTCGTACAGTCCTCAACTTGGTAGCTACGGCTACCAGTTTCCGGGCTTCCCTCGACTAAAACAAAAATACCCTTGAAAATCATTATTCCATTACTTTTGTCCAGGTACTTAAAAATACCAATCAAAAACCCAAATCAATATCCCCACACTTGAAATGCCCTTCGGGGCATTTCTTTTTTCCGTGCAATCCACAAGGACGACAAGCCAAAGTTCCCTGGTATTCCAATACTAAACTTCGATCGGACAAAGGACCGAATCCGAAGGAAGGCAATGTCGAGCAAAAAAAAGCCGTCACCGGTGCATTCATGGATGAAGCAAGGTGGAGTGGGGCAGAATCATTGACATAATTCATGATCGCTCCCGCCATCCAAGCGGCCGAACGTAGCAAACTCAATTGCCCCGCCATATTCTGAACCCTTGCCGATTTTACTGATTTGATAATGTCTTCACAGGCGTCCCGATCCTTGGGGCCTCCTAGTAAAAAGATGTCCGAATCCTTCGGTAATTGATCAATCAATTCGACCCACTTATGAACTGGCAATTGTTTGGTGAACCAAACGGAAGTAGGAGCGATACAATAATATTTCCCGGAAGGGACGGACTCAAAATCTGACTGCGAAGGATAAAGTGCCGGCCTAGGAGCCGACGCCCCCGAATCATCGATTAAGGAGAGGTTGCGTTGGACTTCATGTCCCTCACCGATAATATGAGTACGGGTTTCAGAAAACAAAAATGAAAGTGGATTCTTATCAAAACCGATAGTCTTTCTTGCTCCTGAAAAAACAGTGAGCAAACCTGACGACAAAAAGCGTTGACAGTTGACCACCAAGTCATATCTTTCCTTCCGGAAAATAGAAATGATACGAGGTAGCTCCTTGTATTTCGGTTGGGATTTATCCCATATCCAAACCCGATTCAGTTTAGGATGACCTACAAGAAGACCCTCGTTTCCTTTTCGTAATAAAAAATCAATATGGGCATCCGGATATTTCGATGTCAATCGCTCAATCAAAGGAGTGGCGAGAACGACATCACCTAGGAATGCGGTCTGTATGATGAGTATCTTTTCCAAATCTACAGCGATACAAACAATGGTGACTATCCGTTCACCTTCTTGTAGTCCGCTAAGAATTTTGCCAATCCGATATCCGTCAATGGGTGTTTGAACATCCCCAAGATGGTATTGATCGGGCAAGTGACGACATCTGCTCCTGCCAAGGCGGCGTCACGGATATGTAACGAACTCCTGATGGATGCGGCCAATACTTCGGTCGAATAACTATAATTGGCGTAAATTTCTACGATTTCTTCAATCAATTGCATCCCTGTCCAATTGATGTCATCTATCCTTCCGATGAAAGGGGAGACATATGTCGCTCCGGCCTTGGCCGCCAAAATGGCTTGAGCCGAGGAGAACACAAGGGTGCAATTCGTACGGATGCTGTTTTCGGTAAACCAACTGATCGCCTTGATTCCTTCTTTTATCATAGGGACTTTGACCACGATATTAGGAGCGATGGCTGCTAGTACTTTGCCTTCTTCAATCATTCCTTCCAAGTCTGTGGCGATGACTTCGGCACTCACGTCCCCATCCACCAAATTGGCGATGGTTTCATAATGTTTGAGGATGTTTTCTTGTCCGGCGATGCCCTCTTTGGCCATCAAGGAAGGATTGGTGGTTACACCATCCAATATACCTAAATCACGAGCTTCTTTGATTTGGTCAAGGTTGGCGGTATCTATAAAGAATTTCATTTTGGAATGTGTTGAGTGAATGATGCGACAAAGGTAGGGAAGGAGGGGAAATAAAAAAAGGTGAAAATCACGCCGAACCGCTCAACTTCCTACCCTTGCTTCCTCTCAGACCTGGGGGATTTAGAAGGAGCTGGCCGCATGACCTCACCCGGGCACAAAGATAAGGGGTTTCTGTAAATGGTCAACTTTTTTTCAATAAAAAAATAATTCATGCGAAAATCTCTTTTTTAGAATGGGTTTGTACCTTACCTTGAAACATCCACAGATACACAAAAACAATAGATGTTATCACGAAATTTTTTGTATGAAAGAC
>JAHDCE010000314.1 GCA_020630045.1 Saprospiraceae bacterium
GAGGATGAAAGATCAATTATAGCCATACAATCTAATTCGTAATAATGTCTAATAAATATACTGTGTAATAAATTTTCCGGAATCCAAATTTCCAGAAACTACTTCATTTCCGTAAAGGAAAGAAGTACTAGGTGTTCTTGTGGTTAGAAGCTGTTCTAAATTCAAACAGCTTCTTAGACAAGGACAGTTTTTTTTCTTAAAATGTGATTCATTCTGATTGAAACATCTGTCATCAAGATTTTTGGATTCGCATTTCTTTGGATATGAAAAATAGAATCGGTCATTAAATCTGATATCGGTGATATTTGATCGAATGAAATCACTTTCCTCAGGTTTTTGGCGGTGGTGATTTCTTGTTCACCCAAACGTAAATGTTCGTTGCCGGTCATGAGGAGTATCATATATTCCCGAAGGAAAAACAGACCATAGTCAAAAAACCTCTTTTGGTTTTCCCGCCCCAAGGTCTGGAATGTATTTGAAAATTCAATGATGTCTTTGGGTTTCGCTAAATAACAAAGTCGCATCCATTTTAAAAAATCAAGTGCATAATCCCGATTTTCTTCAACGATTAAATTCAATGCTTTATTGAGATTGCCATTAGCTAGGTGCGCGATATTGGCTGCTTGTTCCGGTTTCGTCCCTTTAGATTCCAGTACGTTTACGATGTCCGAATCTTCCAAGGGTTTGAATTGCACGATTTGACACCGTGAAAGAATGGTATTCAGTATCGCCTCCGCATTTTCCGCTACTAGGATGAAAAGCGTATTCTCAGGAGGTTCCTCGATGAGTTTTAGCAAGCGATTGCCTTCTTTACCGAGGTATTCCGGTAACCAAAGGATCAGGATTTTATGAGACCCTTCGAATATCTTTAAACCCAGTTTGCGAACGATATCCAAGCATTCGTCCTTGGTGATATTGCCTTGTTTGTTTTCCGCTTGGATGTGTTGTAACCACTGAGCGGCATTGAGATAAGGGTTCTCTGTAATTGCCGTCCGCCATTCGTTGATGAAGTTCGTGCTGATGGCTTTGCTGCCGACCGTCGGATATGAAAAATGAATATCGGGGTGGATGAATTTGGATGCCTTGATACAGTCGGGACATTTGCCACAAGCTGCTCCATCCGATTTGTGTTGACATAAGACATATTGAGAAAAAGCCAATGCCGCCGCAAGTTTGCCGGTACCCTCGTTACCCAAGAAAATCTGGGCGTGGGGTATCCGATCCGAGTCCGCGAGACTGCGAAGGAAGCCGATGGCTTTTTGTTGTCCAATGATGTCTTTGAGCTCCATATACCTTTACGGTTGTTTTCCTTGTCGGGAATCACATATGGATGACTGTGGTTTCGATCAGTTGATTCAGGTTTCTATGAGGTCGATGATAGAGGCGTCCGCCGGTTCGACTGCGGAAGGAAACGCTTTGATCAGTTTCCCTTCTTCATCAAGGAGGAATTTGCAGAAATTCCAAGCCACTTCACTGTCCGCTACGCCATTTTGGTCGCGTCGGGTCAGCCATTGATAAAGTGGATGGGGGGATTCCCCTTTTATGGATAATTTCCCCGTAAGGGGGAATGAAACACCATACCTTACCGTACAAAATGATTGGATATCCTCGGCTGATCCGGGTTCTTGTCCACCGAAATCATTACAAGGACAACCGACAATCACGAGTTTGTCTCGGAAAGCTTCATATAAGTCTTGCAATTGGCGGTATTGGGGTGTGTATCCACACTCGGACGCAACATTCACCACTAATATTTTCTTGCCACTATATGCTGCAAAATCTATTTGACCTCCGTCTATACTGTCCACACTAAATTTGTGAATCGAATTCACTGTCATCTTACGACATTTATGATGTGTAAAAATACATATTTTGCGGTGAATAAATCAATCTTACAATGACCGGAATTAAAAAAACGATAATCGAGAAGTTTTTTAAGGGGGTGTTTTTTGTCATGGTGCTGCTTGGAGTCGGCTCCGGATGCGGCGTAAAAAAACTGAATACGAATTCACAGCCGGTGACTCATGAAAAATGGACGGCACTGTTGCAAAAGCATGTCAAGCCTAGCGGATTAGTAGATTACCAAGGTTTTGTGGATGATAAAAAAGAACTGGAAGCGTACTTGGAATTGTTGGAAAGCAACCATCCGAATGATGAAAATTGGTCGGAGGAAGAGCGGTTGGCGTATTGGATGAATGTCTATAATGCATTTACCATCAAATTGGTCGTAGATCATTATCCGACGAAAAGTATCAAGGACATTAAGAAAGGAATCACTTTCGTGAATTCGGTTTGGGACATCAAGTTTATTAAAATCCAAGGAGCGACTTATGATTTGAATAATATCGAGCATAGTATCCTAAGAAAACGGTTTGATGAACCTAGGATTCACTTCGCTATTAATTGTGCGTCGATTTCTTGTCCCAATCTTCGGGACGAAGCCTTTGTGCCGGGACGTTTGGAGGAACAATTGACCGAGCAGGCTCGATTGTTTTTGAGCGACGAGTCCAAGAACAAAATAGCTAAGGACAAGGTGGAATTGTCGAAGATTTTTTCTTGGTTCGGCGGCGATTTCAAAAAGGAAACAACCTTGATTCAGTATTTGAATAAATATTCTCCAGTGCCAATTGACGACAATGCGGAAAAATCCTTTTTGGATTATGATTGGAATTTGAATGATGTTCCGAAGGGGTGATTTCCTAAGCGAATAAACCCTGTATCCGACCGAAATCCCTTCCTAGTGTTTGTGATGTCAAGGAGGAGGAAAGTCCCGTCCAATCTTGTAAGATGGATGAATAAACTTGTCTGAAATCCGATGTGTGACGAAGGTTTCCGTGGTCGTCCGGGTTTCTGAGGTCGGGTTTTGTTCCAATGAAGCCATTTCCGTTGAGGGCATTGCCGAAGAGCATGACCGGGGCGGCTGTTCCGTGATCCGTTCCCCTAGATCCGTTTTGTTCGATTCGTCTTCCGAATTCCGAAAAGGTCATGGCTAACACTTTGTCTGAATGTGATTTTATATCCTCTAAAAATGTTGCTATGGATTTCGAGAACACCCGCATCAAGTGAGCATGTTTGCCCCGCTGATGGGCATGGGTGTCGAATCCGTCCAAGGAAACCATGTATAATTTTGAACCCAATCCACCCTTAATGAGTCGAGCGACCAATTTGAGTTGACGACCGAGTTCTCCTGTTCCTTTGTAGTCCGCGTGGGTGCTTGATTTTTTGTGGGCTTCGTGGATGGCTTTTCCATAATGAATGGTGGAGTTTGAAATGGATCGCAAGAAAGCCAGTTCTTTTCCATAGTCCGAATTCGGCAATCCGTCGAGGGGAAAAGAAGGATATTGTTTAGAAACTTCGTAGAGTTCGCGGGCGTTTTGGACGACCAGTCCCATGTTTCCTTGTTTCCCCTTAAATACCATGTCCCGTTCTCCCCCTATGATGACGGCGGGAGGGACGTTTTCGGGGCGGTTTCGTCTTGTTTCCAAGGTGCGACCCATCCATCCCG
Organism: Saprospiraceae bacterium; assembly: GCA_020630045.1. Lineage (GTDB taxonomy): Bacteria > Bacteroidota > Bacteroidia > Chitinophagales > Saprospiraceae > JAHDCE01. The sequence continues at coordinate 3,506 of JAHDCE010000314.1, forward strand.
TTCCTTCTATGACATGTGCGTCCGAAGCGGAGGACCAAATGTCCGTAGAACGAAAATGCGAAAGATTGGCATCCGGATACCCTACCGCATTGATGACTTTCATTGCTCCTTGGTTCCATATTCCCCGTAAGGGGGACATATAGTCGGGTATCGAAAACTCAGGCGACAAGGCGATTAGTTCGTCTCGGTCGAGTGCCAGATGGGGACGTTTTTTTTGATAAAAACCATAATCGTAAACAGGGATAAAAGTGTTTAGCCCATCGTTTCCTCCCTTGAACCTTATGAGGACTAGGATGCGATCTTTGTCTATAGAACAATAGTCGTTGAGTAGCGTTCCGCCGATCGCCTTGACGGGAATGGAAGATAGCATAGCAGTTCCTCCTAGTGCCCAGGCCAAGGAGCCTAGGAAATTTCTCCTAGACCATTGTTTGTGGTCTTGTCGGTGTCCTTCAGGATTGGATGTCGATATATTTCTATGGTGTTGACACATGGATGTTTGATTTTAAATCATATAAGTACCCGGCTATAAATAATCAGGGAGTGTGCTTTTCGGGTACTTATTCCCTTCCGGGAAAAGGTTAGCAAAGTTGGTATTCCGGCAATTTGCCGAGATAGGCTACAAGGAGGGCGACCTGCCATTTGGTCCACTCCAAGTCCATCGACCACCAGCCTTCTTCGTAGGAGCCATCTTCTATTTCTTTGTTGAATTCCGCGAAAGCGGCATCATAGTCTTGTTTGGATTGGAGCCCTTGGGGAATCATCCGGTCAATCACGAAATTGACGATTTTTTTAGGGTCGGTTTTGGTGTTCGCTCCTAGGGCGAAATCTGAAAGTTGATCCATGTTTTTTTCTCCGATACCTTCGTACAGCATGGCATCTATCATCTGTCTTCTGCGTGTGAGAGAAGTGGCGTCTATCCAATCCCGCTGCCCTCGCCAGCCCTTGACATCCGGCGGATGGAACAATGCTTGTCCGAGCCAGTGGCAAGCCTCTGCCAGTTCGTCCCATTGTTTGTTGTTCGGTGCGACGTTCCAATAATTGAGGAATCCGGCAATCAGTTCCACCGGGCTTTTGATTTTGATATTGAAATGCCGTTCTTCCAAAAAATGGTCGCTCTTGAAAAGGAATTCCATGACGGGGAAAATTTCGAAATCAGATTTTACGAAAATGTCCGCCATGCTTTGGATGAATGTTTCATCAGGTTTTATGGGAGAAATGAATTCCCGGTATAGCTTGGTGCAAATGTGTGTTGCGATATTGTTTTTCCTTTCGGAAAATAAAATATCTATGACATCGTCGTATTTCCAGTTTCCGGTTTTTCCGAAAATGGTCTTTTCTCCGTTATCGAACCGTTTTTTATTGAAAAATGGAAGGCCAGTGTCTTCGTCTACACGCCAGCCTGTAAACGCCCGGGCTGCTTCCTTGATGTCTTTCTGCGTATAACCGTTGTCCCTGCCCAGTGTGAAAAGTTCGAGTAATTCCCTTGCGAAGTTTTCATTCGGTTTTCCAACCTGGTTTTGCTCGCCGTTGAGGTATATGAGCATTGCGGCGGTCTTTCCCGTTTTCCGAACCATTTCACGGAAATTTCCTAGGGCGTATTTGTGCAGTGTTTTGTGATACTGATAAAGGGATGGAGGATATTCGTATTCATAATAACCGGTTACGAGGTGATTGCTCCAAAGTAGGGTCATTTTTTCCCTAAGGCCTCCGGAAACGATTTGTCGTAATGTTCGGACGGACCATTCTAAGAAGTGTTTTTCAATGAGTTTGTCGTTTGTCCTTCCTAGGAACCGGTATTTCTTGGGTTTCCATTCCGCCCAATGCGGAGCAGTGCCCAAAGATTTTCGTTTGGCCTTATTTAATAAAGTATGGATGGTTTTTTCTTTGCCGATTTTGAGACTTCGCTCTAGGGTTTTGGGGTTCAGTCCGAAGCCCATTCGATTATAGATGTGATGGATGGTCATCACGTCGAGACTCCTAGGAGCAGGATTGGATATTTCTGATATGGTTGTCGTCATGATCTCACGCTGTTTGTAATTAAAACAACACAAAGGGGGATAACCCCTACCTTTGTGGGAGAGTTTTTGAAACGGCGTGATGTAGTCCTTAGTTATACGGTGTGGAAAAGTATCCGGTTTTGTTTTA
>JAHDCE010000315.1 GCA_020630045.1 Saprospiraceae bacterium
CCCTCGACTAAAACAAAAATACCCTTGAAAATCATTATTCAATTACTTTTGTCCATGTACTTAAATTTGGACTGAGTTGATTATCTTAGAGGGAAAGAACCACGTAGCATGTTTTTCAGAACAAACACCATTCTCCCCCTTTTCTTTTTTATCATTGTTTCATTTCAGTCTTTTGCTCAACAATTACCCAAATGGTTGACGGATAAGGAGCAAGTGAGAATGGACAAATACTACTTGGATTATTCCACCAAAATGCCGCCTTCCGGTACGACCACCCCCCCTCCCGGCAACGTCAGGACAATGGCTGAATGGGAAGAAATCCAATCCTTGGTGGTCACTTGGACCAGCTACCCCGAAACACTCACCGAAATTATCCGACATGCCAAAGAGGAGTGTGAAGTCATGGTGATTTGTAGCAATCCGGCCAGCGTTCAAAATTATCTGTCAAGCAGAGGTGTGGACATGGTCAATGTCAACCTCATCCAAGAAGGCTACAACACGGTTTGGATGCGGGACTACGGTGCCAATACCGTATATATGAATGACGTGGATTCCCTTGTTTTGGTGGATTGGATTTACAACCGCCCCAGACCGTTGGATGATGCCATCCCGGAAAGGGTCGCAGAGGAACATGGTTTGGAATTGTTTACGACGACCCAAGCACCAAACGACTTGGTGCACACCGGAGGTAACTTCATGAGTGACGGACTCGGTACTGCCTTTTCAAGTGAACTCGTCCTAGAAGAAAACGAAGCCGGTAATCCTTATGGTGTAACTGTAAAGTCATCCGAAGACATCGACCAAATCATGGATGACTTCATGGGAATTGACACCTATATCAAAATGACGGTCTTGCCTTATGACGGCATACACCACATTGACATGCACATGAAACTGTTGGATGAAGAAACCCTCCTTATCGGGGAATATCCTACCGGTGTCGCAGATGGTCCTCAAATCGAATCCAATATCCAATACATACAAGAAAATTTTCAAACCCCTTACGGGGAACCCTACAAAATCGTCCGGGTTCAAATGCCACCGGATGCGAGTGGGAATTATCCCAATGTCTGGTGGGCGGATTACAGGACATACACCAATTCCGTCTTTGTCAACAAAACGGTATTGGTTCCCATTTATGACGAGCAATTCGATACGACCGCCTTACGCATTTATGAAGAAAATCTACCCGGCTACAATGTGGTAGGAATCGATTGTAACGATATCATCCAAGCAGGAGGAGCACTACATTGCATCACCAGGGCGGTGGGTGTCAATGACCCGCTTTGGATCGCCCATAATCCACTAGAAGATTTGACGGCGGCCGAAAACACTTCCGATTATTTGGTTGAAGCCACTATCAAACACAAAAGTGGAATTTCAGGAGCGACCCTTTTTTACAAAACGGATATTGGTGATACTTATGCCTCTACCCCTATGGTCGAAGTAACAACGGGTTCGGGTAATTGGACAGCTGACTTACCGCAACAAGTAGACGGGTCTACTGTTTACTATTACATTAATGCGGTCGCCAATAATGGGAAAACCATCGATCGCCCCATCGTCGCTCCCGAAGGATATTTTCATTTTCGAATAGGCGAATCTTCTACTCCGACCATAGCGGTACAACCAACGGAATTTGCAAGAAAAATCTTCCCGAATCCAGCTAAAGAATCTTTCAATATTTCATTGGAAACCGCCATTGAGAGTGATTTGAGAATCGAATTAATCGATGTTCATGGTAGGTTGTTACAAACGATTTTTTCGGGCGACCTGCCTTCCGGCAAACGTCAATTTATCGTTGACACCGGGCAATATCCACCAGGAGCTTATTGGGTCAGATATGCACATTCTGGAAAGGTTTTTGTCGACAAGTTGGTGATTCGGTAGTTTATTTCTCCCTTCAAATGAAATAATTAGAAATTCATTACTTTTGCCCTTCGGGTAGGAGATATATTCCCATTCATTTGAACACACCTAACTTTTAGTAAAACCATTTTAATTGAAATTTGAAGATTTTGACTTCCATTTTGACTTGTTAGACGCCCTCGATTCGATGGGTTTCCAAACAGCCACACCTGTACAAGAACAAGCCATACCGGCCATATTAGATGACAAAGACATCATAGCTGTCGCCCAAACGGGTACAGGAAAGACTGCGGCATTCTTGCTGCCAGTCCTCAATAAAATTATGACAACCGAATACCCGGGTGGTTCCAGTTGCCTCATCATCACTCCTACCCGAGAACTCGCCCTTCAGATTGACCGACAAGCCGAGGCTTTGGGTTATTTTACAGGAGTGAGTTCCGTAGCTGTTTATGGCGGTGGAGAAGGTTCCGATTGGGACACACAGAAAAAAGCACTCAATTCAGGTGCGGATATTATCGTTGCTACACCCGGTCGCTTATTGTCCCATATCAAAATGGGATATTTCAAATTGGACAAAATCAAATATCTCGTATTGGACGAAGCGGACAGAATGCTGGATATGGGTTTTTATGGGGATATCATTTCCATCAATTCCGAATTGCCCAAAGAAAAGCAATGTCTGCTATTCAGTGCCACCATGCCCGGTAAATTCCGCAAACTGGCCAAGGAGCTCGCTAATGATCCCGTAGAAGTCAGCATCGCGATTTCCAAACCGGCGGCAAACGTTTTGCAGGGTGCATATATCGTTTATGAAAAACAAAAGCCCAAACTCATTCGACAGCTTCTAAAAGAGCGGAAGGATTTGAATCGGGTCATCGTTTTTAGTTCTACCAAAAAAGCTGTAAATGATATTGTAAAGGCTTTGGCGAAAGTAGATTTCACCCTAGGAGCCATCTCATCCGACTTAGACCAAAAAGGACGTGAATTGGTCATGCGTGAGTTCGCCAATGGAAAGGTGCAGGTACTAGTCGCTACTGATGTCATTTCAAGGGGAATTGACATCAAAGATATCCAACTGGTCATCAATTATGATGTCCCGCCGGATCCGGAAGATTATATCCACCGAATCGGTCGGACTGCACGGGCCAATGCTTCGGGTATCGGCCTTACCTTCGTTTCCGAAAAGGATCAATTCAGATTTGGCAAAATAGAAGAGTTACTAGGAAGCGAGATTCGGAAAATGCCCATGCCGGAAGGCATCGGAGAAGGCCCTGAATACCGTCCGCCCGGAAAAAGGAAACCCAACTATCGCAGGAATAAAAAGAAAAATTATTCTAAAGGAAAATTCCGAAAAGGAGGTAAGGGAAAAGAAGGTAACTTCAATAAATCCAAAGGAGGTAAAAATTCGGGACCTTCAAAAAAGCAGGCACCAAAAAAGGATTGATATTTGCGTTCACTCATATTAAGCCCCAACTGATATATCAAATTTGGGTGTCACATTTTCTTTTATTATCTTAGTTAACATTACGCACTATATACCAATGATAAGTGATTAGTTTCACTGTATCATAGGTAGACTGTTAGATGATGATTCCTACTCATCCCCACCCTTATAAGAATAGGATATCTGCTAGCAAATAACCTTTCGAACGCATGAACGAGATTCTGATTACTGACTTACTGGATGAACAGAAGTGTTATGAACTCATCCGCCAAATTAGATGGCAAGATGGGGTTCGCTGCCCGGAATGTGGCTCCGAAGAGATTCGTAAAAACGGTCACGACAACGGATTAAAGCATCGACAACGCTATGCATGCAAATCATGCAACAAAAGCTTTACCGATTTAACACATACTGTTATCGCCTCTAACCACATCCCTATCCAACATTGGATGGTTTGTTGGATTTTAAAAGACAAAATGTCCAATAAACAAATGGCTGCCGCTCTTGATTTGCCACCTGACACAGTCGCGGAAATGAGGTATAAACTATCGGACGGAATCGTTATTGACAGTATTCTCAAACAATGGGATTGGGATTAGTGCCTTGGAGCATCTTTAAATTTCAAACGGTTTCAACTTTAGTTGACCAAGCCATTACATCTTCATACTCTAGAAGGAATTCCGCTTTCATTTCCTCTATTTGTGTCGAATTCAGGGACAAGGATTCCTGTATTTGCCTTGCGGCAAATGGCAACATGGCCTTGAGGGATGGCCGCTCGAAATACAAACGTCCGGTCCTACGAATAAAGTAGTCGTTGAGGTGGCAGGTCATTTCATATTCCATACTATACCACAGCTCCGCTTGCCATATCCGCTCTTGGGCATCTTGGATGGTAGGATACAATTCGAATGCCTTTTCAATAATGAGATCGGTACCGGTTCCATACTTATAGACCAAAGAACGCACTTGATTCGGCATCAATCCGATTTGAGTCGTCTCGCCGGTTCGGGCAATGAGGAAATCATCCAATGCTTTTTGTGAATCGAATTGTCCGCCTCCTAGGCGGATATTGGCAGTAGAACAAGGTTTAATATGGGTGAATCCATGATCTTTCTGCAACCGTTTCACGATTACGTCAACGACACGTTCAGCCATTTTACGATACCCGGTCAATTTTCCTCCCGCTATGGAAACCAATCCTTTTTCCCCTAAAAAGATTTCATCCTTGCGACTCAACTCCGAAGGCCCCTTGCCTTCTTCATGAATCAAGGGGCGGAGACCCGCCCAAGTGGAAATCACATCAGAAGGCGTTAAATCCACACTCGGAAACATAAAATTAGCAGCCCTTAATATGTATTCTACATCTTCATGATTCGCTCTCGGTCGATCGGTGTTTTCCTGATATTTCGTATCTGTGGTACCGATATAAGTAATTCCATCCCTAGGAATCGCAAACACCATTCTGTTGTCCTCTTCGACATCAAAATAAACAGACTGCTTGATGGGCAATCTTTCCCCAGGAACAACGATGTGGACCCCCTTTGTAAGATAAAGTCGTTTCCCTTTCACTTCCGATCCTTCCAAACGCCGCAAACCATCTACCCAGGGGCCGGCCGCATTGATAATTTCCTTTGCTTTTATTTTAAATGTCTCTCCGGACAATTGATCTTTTACTTGGGCAGCATTTAATTTTCCGTTATCATTCTCAGAAAATCCGATGACTTCCATGTAGTTGATCGGAAGAGCTCCATACTCACAGGCCGTTTTTAGATTTTCAATGGTCAGCCTCGCATCATCCGAACGATATTCATAATATAAACCACCACCCTTGAGTATATCCGTGCGAAGTAACGGTTCGGAAGCAATCGTCTTTTCCTTTCCGAGCATCTTTCTGCGTTCTTCCTTCTCGACATTCGCCAAGTAATCATATACCCATAAAGCCAATGAACTCATGGTTTTTCCCAAGGAGCCATTCTTGACAATTGGTAGTAACATCCGTTCCGGAATCACGATATGTCGGGCATTGTTGTGAACGACCGCCCTTTCCAGACCCACTTCTTTAACCAAACCGAATTCCATTTGCTTGAGATACCTCAAGCCGCCATGCACCAACTTTGTAGAACGACTGCTTGTACCCCAAGCAAAATCTTTCTTTTCGACCAATGCCACTTTCAGTCCACGGGAAGCAGCATCCAAAGCGATTCCGGCACCTGTAATCCCACCACCAATGACCAATAAATCAAAATTCTCTTTTTGTAATGTTTGAATGTGCTCCTTTCTCAAGGACGCAGAAAATCGAATCATATTTTTGATATTTATAG
>JAHDCE010000316.1 GCA_020630045.1 Saprospiraceae bacterium
TCGGATTGAACTGCCCATCAAGGAAGCGGTAACACAAGCCATCGTCCGTGAAACAGAAGCCGGTCACAAGCTCAAAATTTGTATCGGTACCGATTCCCAAGTAAGGGGAAAAGTGGTTGAGTTCGCAACTGTAATCGTATTCCTTAGGGAAAAGAAAGGCGGATTCATGTTCATTAGGAATTTCAAGTCTGAAAACCGAATGAGCCTACGAGAAAGGATGATTACTGAAGTAGGGCACTCTGTCGAAACGGCCTACGGCCTTTGCGACGTCCTGGATAAGTATGATGTCGAGCTGGAAGTTCACGCTGATATCAATACGGATCCACACTTCAAGTCCAATGTAGCGCTTCGGGACGCCATGGGGTACATCCTAGGAATGGGATTTGTGTTCAAGGCGAAGCCGGATGCGGTAGCCGCTTCATCCTGTGCGGATAAGGTGGTTTGATTCGACGTAATTTTTCTTTACATATAGATTAGGGGCGGTTCCATCTTTGGAACCGCCCTTTTTTGATATTAATTTTTATTTCTAATAAAATCCCGGGCTTCCATCAATGCGAATCCTAGCAAGTTTTGACCTTTCCATTTTTCGGGATATGCTGCATCTTCATGGTTTTGTGTCATTCCGATACCCCAAATAGCATCATATGGACTAGCTTCTACCAAAACCCGATTATTGGTATTGAGTAAGAAAGTTTTGAGGTCATCATGTTGTGAGAATTTATGTATGTTTCCTTCCAGAACGATTTGGTATTTTTTTTGATTCCAAATCTTGCCATCAAAATTCCTGACTTTTCTTCCTAATTTTTTCGCCTCCCCCGGTGATTTAGCAACAAGGATTTTGGCAAGTATTTCTTCATCATTGAATAAGCGGGCTTTTCCGGCCATCATCCAATGCTCTGCGGTATTGTATGTTATTCCTTCTACCTCAAATGCCTGCTCCCACCATTGGCTGAAACAGCTTTTTCCGATGCTTCCATCTTTATTCGGGGTATGACCCCAAAAAAATAAGTATTTGACCTTTTCATCAATGGATTCTAAAAGGGTTTGGACTGTATATTTCATCTTGTTAGTTTTAAATCTAAACGAATTGGTTTCCTACCCAATAACATTTTGATTTGAAAAATAATTCATTATTTCAGCTATTAATTGCACAGGAGGGACTTGTAGAAAGTTGTATTTTTAAGTGTTTGATTGCGAGTAACTTGTGTTTGGGTGGGGTAGGTTTTGAAATGTTAAACCCTATGAAAATAACAAACTTGTTTCTTATTGTAAAGAATTTTTTGCTAATTTTATTTCCTGATTTTTAGCTCCCACAATCGAGAAATGAAAAACATTTTACCTATTAAGATAGGGAATTATTGAACTGAACAAATACACTAAAATCCAATGTTGAAGTCTTTACTAAGTGGATGTTTGTCCATCTTGGTTTGTACGAGTCTGTTGGGGCAAAACCCGGCACAAATCAGGGAATGGAAAACAAAAGGGGATGCAAAAATGGAACAAGGGCTTCTCTCCGAAGCTATACCATATTACTCCAAAATAATAAAGGCATATAAAAAACAGCCTGGGGAAATTCCTGATATTTATTTCAAACGAGCTCAAGCAAAAGCTTATACAGATCAAGCCATTTCCGCTATAAAAGATTTGAATATTTGTCTACAATTCAAACCTGATTTCGTGGATGGATATGTCCTTAGGTCAAAGCTGCATGAAAATGTCGAGAATCGTATTATAGATATGGAGAAAGCGGTCAAGCTTGATCCGTCTAACCTCAAATACAAACAACGGCTCGCCATGATGAAAATCCGCGAAATCAGTCAGCGGATTGATTATCTAAAAGATTGGAATATTGCCTTTGACATGGAAACGCTTCGAAAGGAGTACCACTACGCTCAAGGTGGTTGCCAATTGTTACAATCCATCAAACAGGTCGATAGAAAGTCCGCAGATATTTATGATAAATACTGTGCTTCCACTTGGGAAGAAGTCCAACAATTCTGATCAACTAACTTTTAATAAATCAATTTACTTATGAAAACACTTTACTTCATTAGGAGTTTGATGCTGCTTGTTGCATTCTGTCTTCCTTTGGGGCTTTTTGCCCAAGGAGCAGATGCATGTAGTTCGGCCACCGCCATGACGGTGCCGGGAGGCGGTTCAATTTCCGGAACGGGTACTTTGACAGCTACAAGTACCCCGACCACAGGTATACCCGATCCTACAGGTATTACAAACTCTGGTTTTGCAGATAATGAAATTTTTACAAATGCTTCCGTTTGTGGGGACATTTGGTTTGAGGTCACCGCACCGGCATCCGGTTCTTTGGTTCTTTTTGTTGAGGGAGCTACCGGCAATACAGGAACGGAAGACTTTGCCGCTGCTCTATATTCCGGCACTTGCGGATCTCCTTCTTTGATTGGAGCAGATGACGATGCCTTGGATATCGGTGGTGGTGGAAACATCATTTCCGCTAGTTGTTTAACTCCCGGAGCATCTTACTTCGTAAGAGTCTGGTCATTTGGTTGTCTTACCGGCGATTTACCTGCTGCGGTACAGCTTACCGCTTATGACGGTAGCGGAGTCGATGCGAGTGATAACCCTGCCGGTAATACCTTCGATAATGCGATTTCAATTACTCCTTCTGGTACACAGACATTTAGTGGAGTTGAAGTCCTTGAGGCTTGGTGGGCGACCTTCCTTGCCGCAGGTGATCCATTGTTCTCCCATACCCATGGAGTTGGATTTACGACATCCACTTGTGCAGATGCCGGTTATTCTGACAAAGCTGGTTGTGAAGACATTTGGTATACGGTCAACTTGCCCGCCGGTGCTTCCATGGATTTAGCGGTGACCGCAAACATAGAAGAGGAAATCACGATGGTAGTTTATGAAGGTTCTTGTGGTACACTAACAGAAGTGGCCTGTGCTTCAAACGCCTTGTTACCTACATTGGATGACATCGTCGCCACTACGACTACGGATTATTATATTCGATTTTTCGATTACAACTGTGATTGGGACATGAACTTCGACTTTGAAGCTACTTTCGTTCTCAATGATGATGCTTGTGGCGCTACGAGTATCCCGCTTTGTGGATCTGCTGTCAGTGGCTCCTTGGTTGATGCTTCCCAGTCTCCGACAGTCCATACGGGATGTGGTGGTTTTTATTCAGTAAGTACGGCTTGTAATGATGTATGGTTCGAAGTAACGACAACAGCCGCCCAATCCGGAGAAGTGACCGTTAATTTGACTAATGTAGTGAATGTCCCTTCTGGAGGGACTTCTATTTCTGCTGCTGTTTATGCTGGTCCTTGTACCTCACCAACGCAAATTAGTTGTGAAGCATTGGCAGAAACAAATGCCTTAAGTTTCTATATGCCTTCAAGCACGACTTATTACATTCGAGTTTATGATTTTGCATGTGATGATGTCAAAACTTTTGATATTGATGCTTGTATCACCGCCACCGTACCAAACGATGATTGTGGCGGAGCCATTACAGTAAATGGTACCTCTGTAGTACCTTCTACTTTAGTCGGTGCTACTGAAAGTACAGGATTCACCGATCCGTCAGGTTGTTTTTACTCCGGTGGTGGAGCTTGTGAAGATACTTGGTTCGCTCTACAATTCGACGAACAAGGAACCTATGTCGTAGATTTGGAATACATTGCAGGTACCAATACCAATATGGGACTTGCTCTTTATACCGGTACTTGCCCTGCCGGATTGACCTATGTAGAATGTGATGAAGCGAGCTCGGCGAACGCAACAGTCGCAACCCGTCCGCACTTAATAGTAGGCGGAATGGCCGGAGAGGTGAAATATGTTTTAGTTTGGGATAGAAACTGTGATGATACGCAAGATTTCAACTTTAATGCTGAATTTATTCCGACTCCAAATGATGAGTGTGCTACGGCCAATACATTAGTGGATGGAGTAACACAGACCAATTCAACGGCTTCAGTTACTCCTAGTACGGATGCTCCGGCTCCTTCTTGTGGTTATTCCGCTACTTGTACGGACTCTTGGTTCTCTTATACTGCTTCAGAAGATGGGTTTTTAAACCTAACTACTGATTTCGTAATCAGTGATGCAAACACGACCACAAATATCCAAGTATACTCGGGAGCATGTGGAGCTTTGGTAGATGAAGGGTGTTTTACTGCTGCTGGTGGTACCACGACCACTGGTAATATTGGCGTTTTCGCCGGTCAAACACTTTGGTATCGTGTATATGATTTAAGTTGTGGCGACGATAGGGTTTATGATATTACTCCCGTTTTCACGCCGACTACATTACCTAACAATACGCCTTGTACTGCCACTTCTTTGGATGATGGTGGAGTAACCGGACATGAAGTCCAAAACGGAGAGCAATTAGGAAGTCTAACAGGCACAACCGCAGGTACTTCAGGCGGAAGTTGTGGATATGGAGCCGCTTGTGAGGATTTATGGTATTCAGCTACGATTCCTGCTGGCGGAACATTAACTATTGAATTGGATCAAACCGCGGCTCCGAGTGGTGGTTCAAGTGTTTCGGCTGGTATATATACTTATGGTGGAGGTACTGATCCTTGTGCCGATCCGGGTAATCTTGTAGAACAAACATGTTCAAATACTGCTTCAATCACTACTATGTCTTATACTGGTACGCCTGGAGATATTGTTTGGATTCGAGTATTTGATTATGACTGTAATGGCCCCAAAACATTCAATTTGGAAATTATCGATCCAATTTTGACACCTGCTGATTTATTAGTTGACGACCCGACTGGAAATAACGTAACCGTTAACTTGATTTGTGGTGTTGAATATGATGTATATGATAGTGGGGGAGCTGATGCTACTCCGGGCTCTACTTCAGATGGAGCAGCAACCGCATATGGTCCGAATGAAGACAACAGTTTGACGCTTTGTGCTCCATTAGGAAAAGTGATTCGTATTGAAGAAAGGTACATCAACGCTTTCCCCGGAAGGAATACTACAATTTCTTCCACGACGGCTATGGCTTATGAAAATGAGTATGTTTGGGTATATGATGGCCCTTCAGCCGGAACGGGTAACTTGATTCGTGCCGTGACCGGTACTTACAGTTCGGATGGTCGTTTCGGAATCTATCATTCTGAGGAACAATGCCTGACCATTCGATTTACTTCAGGTCCTGAATTCGAACGTGTAGGTTTCGGATTTAAAGTGGCTTGTGCCGATCCTATTCCGGATATGATGACAACCGTCGCTGACGGAAGATCTGTTCAATACACGGATCCAGGAGGAATCCTGGGCGATTACGGTTCGAATGAGGCGGAAGTACATACTTTCTGTCCTGACGCGGCTGCTTTAGCAGCAGGAGATGTCGTCCATGCCATCATGGGAGGTATTGAGTTAGAACAATTCCATGATGTACTTTATGTATATGATGGCGACTCAGAAGACGCTCCTTTATTGGCCTTTTTTACTGGTGAATCGAGCGGTGGTATTAACCAATTGGGTAGGTTACGTGCCTCGGCATCTCCTACCAACACTTCCGGTTGTTTGACATTCAAACTGGTATCTGATGGTTCCGTGGAGGGCGCTGGATGGAATGCTACCATTACAACATCACTACTCTTTACATTAAGGATGAAGGAGACC
>JAHDCE010000317.1 GCA_020630045.1 Saprospiraceae bacterium
TTCCCAAAATAACGATTCGTCTTTCATACAAAAAAAATCGTGATAACATCTATTAAAGAAAAGGTTGACATCAACTATTCCAATATCAAAAAGAAATCCTCTATATTTTATTCCAAAATGAAGATCAAAGAAATCATCGGGTTCCTAGAACAATTCGCCCCCCCTTCTTATCAGGAGAGTTATGACAACTCAGGGCTCATCGTAGGTGACCGAAATACCAAAGTAACCGGCGCATTAATCTGCCTCGACTCCATAGAATGTGTAATTGACGAAGCCATTAAAAAGAAATGTAACCTCGTCATAGCCCACCACCCTATCGTATTCAAGGGATTGAAACGATTCAATGGCAAAAACTATGTGGAGCGCACAGTTATGAAAGCCATCAAAAACGATATCGCCATTTATGCGATCCACACCAATCTGGACAATGTCAGGAAAGGTGTGAACGCTAGAATTTGTGAACGTTTGGGGCTACAAAACCTATCTATTCTTTCTCCAAAAAGAAATCTCAAAAAACTGTCGGCATTCATACCGGTAGAACTCGCGGATGTTCTAAAGAAGGAGTTGTTTGAAAAGAACTTCGGAGCGGACGGCGATCGTTTCCGATTTAGCTATGCCACAGTCGGCGCAGGTACTAATAGCGGACAAGCCGGCCCTAGTATCAAACTTGAAACCATCTTTCCCGAAGATAAAAAGGGACAATTGATGGGGATTTTGAACAAAGTCCTAGGAGACCCGGCCATTTATGCAGCTGAAATTTCCGACATCGCCACATCAAACCTAGCCGTAGGTTCGGGAATGATAGGAACATTACCAAAAGAAATCGACACCACAAAATTTCTAAAATCCCTCAAAAAATCCCTAGGAGCCAACTGTGTCAAACACACGGACATTATTTCCAAAACGGTGAAAAAAATCGCAGTATGTGGAGGTTCCGGCGGGTTTTTACTCCATACGGCCATCGCAAAAGGAGCGGATGTTTTCATTACCGCCGACTACAAATACCATGAATTTTTTGATGCAGACGGCAAAATAGTAATCGCCGATATCGGCCACTATGAAAGCGAACAATTCACTATTGATTTATTGTTTGAGATTATTAGTGAAAAATTCACTAACTTTGCGGTCTTTAAAACAGCGGCAATCACCAATCCAGTAAATTATCTCTAGAGATATGGCTAAGAAAAATGAAACTATTCCGATTGAGGAAAAATTGAAGAATTTATTCGTACTTCAAAGAGTCGATACCGACTTGGATCAAATCGAAATATTGAAAGGTGAACTTCCAATGGAAGTTCGTGACTTGGAAGACGAGCTCACAGGCCTTCAAACCCGAATCAACAAATTGAACCAATCTGTCGAAGAGGTGGAAAAAGAGATTTCGGGTCACGAAGGTGCGATTGCCGAGGCGAACAGTTCTATCGAAAGGTACAAAACCCAATTGAACGACGTTCGAAACGACCGTGAATTCCAAGCCTTGAACAAGGAAATCGAATTACAATCTTTGGATATCCAATTGGCGGAAAAAAGAATCCGCGAAGCAAGAAGGAATATCGAAATCAAAAAGGAATCCTTGGAGAACGCCAATGAGCGTCATGTTGCCAAGGCTTCCGCGTTAGAAGCGAAGAAGGTAGAACTTGAAACCATCATCGCCAAAACTGAAAAGGACGAAGAGAAGCTCATCAAAAAAAGTGAAAGGGCACGTAAAAAAATCGAAACGCGTCTATTAGACGCTTACGATAGAATTCGTAAAAACTATCGCAACGGTCTGGCAGTCGTCACTGTCGAAAGGGATGCTTGCGGCGGTTGTTTCAACAAAATACCACCACAAGTCCAATTGGAAATCGGACAACGCAAAAAAATCATCGCATGTGAACACTGTAGCCGTGTGTTAGTTGATGATCACATCATGGATGTCGGTAAAAAACCTAAAGTAGAAGAAGTAGCGGAATAATCCCGAATTCTATTGTGGGTATGTTAAGGGGACTTGAAGGGGGTGTTAAACCTTTTCAAGTCCTTTTTCTTTGGCAACTCCTAGCACATTCGATTCGTTTCAAAGCTATAGCTTTGTACCAATCTTTCAGCCACATTATTTACAAAACATGAAACGATTATTCTTTTGCCTGTTTTTTTCTTGCTTGACAATAATTTCCGCGAAAGCGGAAAAATATTTCGAGTTTACACCCAAAATGAAAAAGGCATACCAGGCTGCCATCAGCCTTCGATTTGTAGAAGCCGGCCAACTCGTAGAAGAAATCAAGTCCGAAGACCCGGAAAATGTCATGGTGTACTATGTAGAAAACTACATCGACTTCCTCCGGATTTATATAGACGAAGACAAGAAAGACTTCCAACGGCTCGAACCCAATAAGGACAAGAGACTTGCACAACTAAAAAAGGGGGATTCTTCATCTCCGTATTACTTGTTCACCCAAGCAGAAATCAGATTGCACTGGGCAGTCGCCCGTGCCAAATTCGAAGACTATTCCAACGCCGCATTGGAGGTTCGGAAAGCATTTATTTTATTAGAAAAAAACCAAAAGAAATTCCCGGACTTCATCCCCAACAAAAAAAGTCTGGGCATCCTACACTCCCTAGTCGGCGCCATTCCTCCCAATTATAGATGGATGGCAAAATTAGCGGGTATGAACGGCAGTATCTCGCAAGGACAAGAAGAGATCAAAGAAGTAGTTGATCATGCACGACACCATGATTTCATATTCGAAGAAGAAACGGTCATCATGTATGCGCTGCTACTCCAACACATCGGTAACGATAGTAGAGGAGCTTGGGACATCATCCGATCAGGCAACTTGGACGGCACTCAAAATCCGTTGGTTTGTTTCGCCCAAGCTAGCGTCGCCATGCACTCGGGCCGTTCAAAAGAGGCGATTACCGTCCTGCAAAACCGGCCTAAAGGAAAACAATACCATCCCTTCTATTTCCTCGATTATCAATTGGGAATGGCAAAATTGTACCGCCAAGATGCGGACGCCGCATTTTACATGAACAAATACGCCAACAATTTCAAAGGTCGCTTCTACATCAAAGAATGTTACCAGAGGATTGCTTGGCACTACCTCCTACAAGGAGACAAGGATGGTTACAAGCAAAATATGTTCAATGTCAAAAAACGAGGAAAGGCATTGACCGATGCCGATAAAAAAGCACTCAAAGCCGCGCAACAAGGCCTTATCCCGAATGCGGATTTACTTCGTGCCAGATTGTTATTCGATGGCGGACATTATTCCAAGGCCCTCGATCACCTCAACCGATTCTCAGAGTCTGATTTCGAAGAGGAAAAAGACCGCTTGGAGTTCCTTTACAGGAAGGGACGAATCCTCCAAGCTTCAGGCAAAGATGATGATGCCCTCGACCTCTTCAAAACTACCATTTCGCAAGGAAGGGACAAGCCTTATTATTTTGCTTGCAACTCGGCTCTACAAGCAGGAATCATAAAAGAAAACAACAAGGAATACGATTCCGCTAGAGCCTTTTTCAATACTTGTTTGGACATGAGTCCATCAGAATATAAGTCCAGTCTTCACGGATTGGCCAAAGCCGGCTTAAGCCGAATTAAGGGCAAATAATGATTTTAAGTACCCGGCCATAAATAATCATATTCCCTGATTATTTATGGCCGGGTACTTAAGGGCGTACAACCAATCCTAAAAGAATATCATTATAAGACCAAAGGATTTATCCAATTATCAAATGCCAACAATATGAGATGGACTTCTTTCATACTACTTTTCGGCCTTGCATTTTGCTTGAAGGCACAGGTGGCGACCATCTCCGACCCCATTGATCTCCGCCAGGACGAAGATTTTGAAATCATGGGTCGCGTAGGCGAATATACGATGGTGATCAAGGATCTTTCCGAGGGTTCTACCATTTATGCATTCGATGCATACATGAAAAAGAAATGGGAACAAAAAGTAGTCTTGGATAAAGCCCGCCACTCTGTTTTGGGCAGTCTGGCCCATTCGGATTATTTCACTGTTTTTTTCCAATACAAAATCAAGGGGAGGAGCTTGGTCAAAGCTCATAAATATGATGTCAGCGGGGCTTTGGTAGATTCTACCGTGGTCGTGAATTATGGCAAACGCCCCTTCGCTCCGGAAGCGGAAATGACCTATTCGCATGATAAAACGAAAGCTTTATTTTTTGCTGTAACGGGCGAACGGAAAATAGAGGCGGCATCATTTGATGCGGAAAGAATGACAACACTCTGGAAAGATGAAATCGGCACGGGTGAAATGAACACTTCCAAACACCTCTTCCAAATCCTTCAAAACAACAAGGGGGATATGCTTTGTATTTTCAACAAAGACAACATCCGCTCGGGTAGGGATAAAAACCGATTCGTCGTCCTGCATCGGACTTCCCAAGGTAGATACACCATCAATATTCCCCTAAAGGGAAAATTGTTTTATGACGCCCTCTTCGAATTCGACAACAAAAATAACCAACTCGTAGGCGTCGGATTATATGACGATAGAAGGATGTCTAGAATCAAAGGAGCTTTTTACCTGAACCTAGACATGGCAAATCAAGAGAAGCAAATCTTGAACTACCAGCCATTTTCGACAAATTTCATTTCTGCCATCACAGGAAAAGAAGCGGATGAAAACTCTACTTTCGGCAACTCTTACATCAATGACATCGTACTGAAAAGCAATGGGGGACTCGTACTCGCCTTCGAGCGCTTCAAACACATCAATTCGACATTGGAACCCGGATTCAACAGGCCTTCCGTCGGCGGCTTCAGCGACAGGTCACGAACAGAGTTCAATTATGATGATATCATCTTGGTTTCCCTTTCCCCTTCCGGGGAAATCGACTGGCATGAGATATTGTACAAAAGACAATATTCAAGGGATGATGACGCCGCTCAATCTTCCTTTTTCTTGATGAAAACACCAAAGTCGTTAAGGTGCATTTTTAATGATGATATCAAGCAAGAAAACACGGTCAGTGAATACATACTCAATCGAGGCGGAACCAAAGAAAGAAAAAGCCTTCTCGATACGGAAGGGTATAATGTATTATTGCAATTCAAATACGGAACACAAGTAGCCGCAAACGAAATATTAATCCCTTCCATCAAAAGGAAAAGCCTCAAAATCGTCAGAATCAAATATTAATCAAAATATCCTACCCTATCCCGAAACGGAATATCGGAAAATGAAAATCCGGAGACTTTCTTGACCGCAGTATCGTCATTGTCTTGTAACAATCGGATGGGGTTGGCCAAAACAGCGGTTTCACAACTTCCGGAAACCGTTTTCGCATCGCCGTCTATCGAAAATTCTCCTGACGCGACTACATTACTATTGAGTGCGGCAATCGCTTTACTAAATACATAAGTCTTATCGCCGGAGTCGTCACCGGGCCCTGAATAACCCAATTCTAATATCGCTTTGGATTTCACTTCAAATTGTAGCCAGACTTTCGAGCCTACCGATTCATCCCAAAAAGTCAAAGTCATCACCGTGATTTTTTCCTTTCCATTCCCCACTTCGCTCAGCAATGCCAAATGACGATTGTATTTAAAGGTGTTTCCATCAATTTTACCTAATTCTCCGGGCGTGGAGGGAGGTACGGCCGCTGTTGATGAAGACTGATTC
>JAHDCE010000318.1 GCA_020630045.1 Saprospiraceae bacterium
CCGGATATCAAGTACGATTTTTACATTTTTACCATTGAGGTTGAATGGTCGGGCAATTGCTAATTTCCCTTCTGTCGTTACCACCCAAATCCTATTTTCATGATTGGCGTCAAGTGAAATTTTGGTTTTGGTACCAAGCGGATATTTAATCAAGCTGTTGTTGTCCAAGTCAGCAACATAAGCCATTCCTTTTAAATTTTGCTGGTTGGCATCGACTAATTCCACTTTTACGTTTTGCTTGGCTTCCGCCAAACGGCCACAGTTCCAAATTCCGAATTCTTTGATGGTGAATTGGTTCATCACCGCTCGGTCAACAAGGGATTCTTTGGAAGATTGAGCTTGGCTCTTGCGCTTCTCATATGCTTGTTTGGCGGCTTCGAATTTGGCTTCGAATTCCGCTTTTACCTTATCGGCAGCATCGCTTTGATTACTTTGCAGTTCGGACACGACCTTGTCATATTCGGCGACAGCCTCTTCATATTTAGCGACAGCGGCGTCATATTCGGCACCGACCATTACCGGATAAACATTGTCAAGTACTTGACGTTCTCCTTCGTAACCGATGAGTACGATACGATATTTGCCATCATTTCCGACTTTCTCAACTCGACTCTGTTCGCTCCATTCTACCGCACCGACTTGGTTAAGAATGGATTCATCACCATTCATTTCCCATTGTACGTTTTGGAAATCAGCCAATTCAGGTATATCCGAAGTATCGAATCCCAAATCAAAAGTGATTTTGTTGGGGTTGGCGGACTTAGGTTCGACCGGTTTGGATGGAAGTCTGCCACTGCCTAGATTGACCAACAATCGTTGTTGTTCATTTTCCAATTGTTGAACTTGTTGTTGATATTCGCGATCTAGTTTTGCCAGAATCACTTCCTTATTAGCTACGGCTTTATCAAGGAATTTGATATTGTCTTTTCCTACTTTTTCCCATTTTCCGGTAGTGGTATTCAATTTGAACAAATCATATCCGGGAGGAATATTGAGCGTAGAACCCGCTTTGATGGAAGATGCCCATTGGACATCAATTTCAGAACCGGGGGCGAGGTTGACCTTTTCACCGTCTTTTTCGGCAAACACTTCAATCATACCGGTAGAACTGAAGTTGTATTTTCTACCTTTTTCATCCACATATTCGAGCGGAACTCCCGAAGCGAACCATGCTGCAGCATCGTTCAATTGTCGGAATTTGACTTCTACATCACCTTCTACCGCTTTTCCATCTTGTGATACAAATGCTGCTTTGGGAACGTTCATTTTTCCCTTCTCGCCAAAGGAGATATTTTTGCCTTGGTTAACTTGTACGGCATGAGTTTGGAAATCGGTGTTCAAATCCCCAAGCGGCGGGACAATTTCGGTAGTATTGGCTAATCCTGTATCACTATTGCCCGGAACGCCCACATAAATCGCCACACCTATTAGAGCCGCTGCGACTGCCGGTCCGGCAACCTTCCAAATCGGACGGATGGACACCCTTTTAGCTTCTTTTGCCTTCGGTTGTTCCTGATGTTTTTTGAGCAATGCATCGAAATCCATATGTTTTTCGATCTGCTCTTTTGAAATGTCGGGAGGGTTAATCTTGATATTGTAACGCTGCTCCATAATTTTATTTGGTTAAAATAGTCTGCTAATGATTGTCGGAATTGAACTGGGCCGAGTTCAATAATTTCTTCTTTAATCTTTGAAGAATCCGATAGGTTTTCACTTTAGTATTACTCTCGGTCATTTGAAGTATGTTCGCGATTTCTTTGAAGGGCCTCTTCTCGAAAAATCGCATCTCAATGAGTTTCAAATCGTCTTCTTTCAAGGTTTGGAGCGTATCCAGTAAGACTTGCCTTTTTTCATCAGAAAAAACATCTTCAAATACATTGTCCTCTACATCTTTGAAGGAAGAATCGTCTACAGAAACGACTCTTTTCTTTTGGTTGTTCCTGAAGTATTGAGTCACTTCATTTGAAGCGATTCGAAACAACCATGCAGAGAATGGAACTCCTTTGAAAGAATACCCCCCCAACTTTTGGAGAGCCTTGAGGAAAACTTGGGAACAAATATCCGCCGATGTGGCCTCGTCCAATGTACGTTTGTATATAAACCGGAAAATCGGTTCATAATACCTTTTATACAGTGGTTGGAATTTGGCCGGGTTGGCTTGAGCCGCTTGGATCAGCAACCACTCTTGTTCCATTTCCTCCTGTGATACAGTTTTGCCGGATTGGGTCACGCGCATTTGATTTTTCGTGATACCATTAAAATTGATAACCATGTTAGTAGTAACCTCTGCCTTCACTCAAGTTCTTTTATTTAAGAAAGGGTATGGGAAAACTTTCCATGATTTTTTCCCTTTCCGTAAAACTGCTCACATCCAAATAACGCAGGCTTAAGAAAAGGTTACAAAAATTTCACACGATGATACTAATAATTGTTTGAAAACGAAAGGATAAAAAAAAAGCCACCAAATGATAGTTGGATTTGATATTGGGAATCCACTGTTTATTTGGTGTTATTTGAACTTTACCTTTATCGTAACAGGTTGGTGGTCCGAATAGGCAAATTCCAAGTTGGTGCCGAAAATTTCAACCAATTCCATATTTGGAGATAACAAAAAGAAATCAATCAGGTTGACTGGTGTTTCTCCTTTTTGAAATTTATCTTTCAGCGCCCGATTCGTCGGTATCTTCGGGTCAAAGGCCCAAGTCCAACTAGGAGGTAGGAAGTTTTCGGGAATCATCTTGCCGGGTTCACCATTCAAAGTCGCTCCGCCAAAAGATTTGGGATCCACTCCAAACGGCCTTTGGTTCCAATCACCTCCAATCACTAAATAATTGCCCTTTTGATATTCTGTCTGAAATTTTTCTTTCAGATAATCCATCTGCATTTTTTTGAGTTTTCCACCTTTGTCATAGGCAGAATTGTGGACATTGACCACCACCAGTTCTTTTCCGTTAGGTAAACCATATCTATGGAAGGCGGCACACCTGTCGAGCTGAAATATCTTGGTCGGCCAATCGTACTCGCCCGGCAACTGGTATCTAGTGGCTTTGGTAGGCGTATATTTAGAATACGTACCTAGCCCGGAAGTCATTTTACCCATCACTTTCCAAGGTTGTAAAACGGGCAGGGGAACCCGCTGGCTTTTGTAGTTCACCGCGAATGTCGAAGCGTAACCGGGAAGCACCTCCTTGTACTTTTCATACTGGTTGATATGATAACTTCTTTTCGAATCGAAATCCACTTCTTGTAGCAAATAAAAATCCGAGTCGAATTGGTCGATGGTCTTGGCAGCTCCTCCTACATATTCTTCCACATATTCTTTGGGACTTCTGACCATCTTTCCTTTATCGGTTAAGAATCCGCCATTGTCATAGAAGAAGTTCGACTTCGCTCCAAGACCTCCATATCCGACATTCCACAAAGTGAATGAAAGGATGGAATCCGTAACCACCGTGTTTTCTTGTTGTTGATCAATAGAGAGGGGAATCACCTCTTCGGGTTGGAAATCGGTTACCGTACCATGAATCAATGAGCCGACAACATATAATATGGGGATAAGAATAATGATGCAAATCCATTTTAGAATTCTGAAAATCGTCTTTTTCATTTGAATTGATTTAGCTGGTTTTTTTATTTAGACCTAGGACATCTCTCATTGAAAAACATCCTTTCCGCCCTTCTTGAAGCCATTCCGCAGCATATAACGCACCCGTCGCGAATCCTTCTCTGCCATATGCCGTGTGTTTGATTTCGATGGCGTCAATATGTGAATCGTATTTTACGGTATGTGTACCCGGTGTTAGATTGAAACGTTTTGAAATGATAGGCAGATCGCCCTCAGTGGAAGAATGCCCCTCCACCCATTTTTGTAATCTCGGATTATAGGAAAGCAATCCGTTTGCTAAGGTAATGCCGGTTCCTGAAGGGGAGTCCAATTTGTGGATATGGTGGATTTCTTCCAATTCCGGTTTATATTCCGGGTAACCGGACATCAAACGAGCCAAAAACTCGTTCAATTCGAAAAATAGGTTGACACCTACACTAAAATTGGAAGCATAAACGAATGCTCCGTCTTTGTCGATGCAAAGTTTTTGAACATCTGCTAGTCGCTCTATCCAACCTGTAGTACCGCTGACAATAGGAATACCGGCTCGCAGGCAAGCCGTAATGTTTTTTTCAGCGAAAGCCGGAAGGGTAAACTCAATAGCAACATCTGCTTCTCCAATGTTTCCGCTCAATAAATCTGCTTGATTTTCAGTGTCGATAATCCAAGCGATGGTGTGGCCTTTTTGAACGGCGACTTTTTCGATGGCTTTGCCCATGCGGCCGTATCCGATGATCCCTAACTTCATTTTGACTAATATATATGTCTTGAATATTAAGATTATTCGCCAAAATAAAGGAATTCGACGGATTAGGCGGCATTAAATAATTGTATTCCCGAGATTATTGATTTACTTAGGAGGAGATTTGTGACAATATAAATTTACGAACGTCATAAAATCTATATTCGACAAAATGAGTGAAACCGATTTTTAAACTTTAAAATTAATTTACCATGAACAAGTATTTAGTAGAATTCATTGGTACGTTCTTCCTAATTCTAACCATCGTTTTGACTGTAAACACAGGAGCGGGTGAATTGGGATTGGCACCAATTGCTATTGGTAGTATTCTTATGGTCATGATTTATGCGGGTGGTCATATTTCCGGTGCGCACTACAATCCCGCAGTAACATTAGGTGTATTTTTGAGAGGTAAATGTTCTGCCGGAGATGTAGCTCCGTACATGATAGCTCAAATCGCCGGTGGTGCTTTGGCTGCTTTGACAGCAACATTCCTTTTAGGAGAAAAGGCGCCTTCAGAAGCCCCTGCTGCTTTAGATGTGGTTCCGTCTTTAATCGCTGAGATTTTAGGAACCTTCGCATTGGTTTGGGTTATTTTACATACGGCTACTACAAAATCGAATGCTGGTAATTCCCATTATGGATTAGCAATCGGTTTCACTGTGTTGGCATGTGCTTACTCTTTAGGTTGGATTTCCGGAGGAGCCTTTAATCCCGCAGTAGCAGTAGGCGTATCTGTTGCAGGAATGAGCGGATGGGCTGATATTTGGATTTTCCTTGTAGCTAACTTTGCGGGAGGTGCTTTAGCCGCCGTTCTGTTCAAAGTCGTTTATGGTAATGAAGATTAATCATTTCTCCGAAAGGAGAAAGGGAATATTGAAAATAACCGTTGTGGCTAAGCCGCAACGGTTATTTTTTTTCTTCTTCAAATAGTTTGAAATAGTGTTTTCGAATTTCTTTTTCAAACATGTCAATCGGGAAATCATGAAAAATTCCATGGTCGTGGATATACTCCATGAACACACCGCCAGCCCGATCATATTCTTGAAAAATAGAATCGGTTTCTCCATCAAAGTCCAAAGGGGCGACATTGAGTACATCGCACAATCCTTTGTTGAAAGCAGGAGTAGCTTTTACCCATTTTCCTTCTAGGAAAAACTCCATGAATCCATGGAATACCAATACGTTTGTTCCTAGGTATTCCTCTAGCTTTTCAGTGCCTATATGGTTGACGACATTGGCAAAGATGCCCTTGTTGCTGCTATGTGCACCAACTCT
>JAHDCE010000319.1 GCA_020630045.1 Saprospiraceae bacterium
ACCCGCGACCCCATGCGTGACAGGCATGTATTCTAACCAGCTGAACTACCGGACCAACACCACTAAACGTTTAAGTGGATTGCAAATGTAAAACGTCTTTTGATAATAGGCAACTGTTTGGCAAAAAAAATGTCACTTTTTTTTCGAGGGGGTGAATTCCCCGGGATTTCGTATTTTTGTCCATTCATTGGCGGGATAACCGCCCCAACCATTACCTACAAAACTCCGCCTCGTATGGTGTTTTTAGATTTTGAAAAACCACTTGAGAGTCTTTACCAACAACTCGAAAAAATTCGAGAAATTGAAGCCCAAGGAGATGTGGACGTCTCTGCGGCTGTCAATGAATTGGAAAAGAAAATCCGTCAAACCCGCAAAAGCATCTACAGCAACTTGACCGGTTGGCAAAAAGTCCAATTGTCCAGGCATCCCGAACGACCTTATACCTTGTACTACGTCGAACAAATGTTCCGCAAGTTCATCGAACTACACGGAGACCGGTACTACAAGGACGACAAAGCCATCGTAGGAGGCATCGGCAAACTGGACGGACAAACCGTAGTCGTCATCGGACACCAGAAAGGGGTCAATACCAAAATGCGGCAATACCGCAATTTCGGAATGGCCAATCCCGAAGGATACCGAAAAGCCCTGCGGCTGATGAAAATGGCGGAACGGTTCGGATTCCCCGTTATCTCCTTGATCGACACACCGGGAGCATTTCCCGGCATCGAAGCCGAAGAGCGGGGACAAGCGGAAGCCATCGCCCGCAACTTGTTTGAAATGGCCCAATTGCGTACACAAGTCATTTGTGTCGTCATCGGCGAAGGGGCTTCGGGAGGAGCCATCGGCATCGGTCTCGGCGACCGGGTATTCATGCTCGAAAATACATGGTACTCCGTCATATCGCCGGAATCTTGTTCTTCAATCCTGTGGAGGAGCTGGGATTACAAAGAACAAGCCGCTGAAGCGCTGAAACTCACGGCCGACCACATGCACGAATTCGGTATCGTGGACGGCATCATCAAAGAGCCACTGGGAGGGGCTCATGCTTTTCCGATGGAAATGGCCAAACTGTTAAAAAAACACTTGAAAAAAGAAATCGCCGCATTGCGGGAAATCCCGATAGAACAACTAATAGAACAACGTATTGAGAAATATTCGAACATCGGTGTCTACCATGATACCACCATTCAAAATGAGGAAACCGTAAACAATGGATAAATTCTATAACCGGCCTGATTCTGGGGGGAACGGGCTACAAGCGCCACCGGGCATGAATATGTTTAAGGGTCTTCGAATGCGCCTCCACAAGAAGCGTTTGAATCGAGAGTTGAGGAAATTGGACGTCGACCGGTCTTCTACCAGTATGGACAATGCCAACAGCATTGGTATCCTGCTTGACGGAACCGACATGGAACGAGTCGCTTTCATCATGAAATATGTCAAGCGATTGGAAAAGAAAGGCAAGGAAGTCACCTTGCTGACCTTTTACGAAAACAAAGGCGACCAAACCAAATCCGCCGAAGGTTATCATTACAACCTAAAGGATTTGAATTGGGTTTACATTCCTCAAAAGTCGGACATCAAATTGTTTATGAACAAACGATTCGATATCCTCATCAATCTGATGGATGGTTGTCCGATCCACGCGGCTTACATCATGGCGATGTCCAACGCACGTTTCCGGATCGGAAGATATGCCAGAAAAATCCAGTGCTACGACTTGATGATTGACGACAAGAAAAAAGACATCGTTCATTTTATCGGTTTGGTAGACATGTACTTGGGGATGTTCAATCATAAACCAAAACATGAAGTACAACCGGTTTAGGGGGACAGGGGTGGCACTGGTCACTCCATTCAAAAATAAGGAAATCGATTTTGAGGCACTGGGCAAAGTGCTCGACCATGTCATTCTCGGAGGGGTGGAATATGTGGTATCACTCGGCACCACCGGCGAATCCGCTACGCTTTCCACCAAGGAAAAACATGCCGTTCTAGATTTCACCGTTAAGTATGTCAATAAAAGGGTGCCTATCGTCGCCGGGTTCGGAGGCAACGACACCCGACAAATCATCCATGAGATGGAGGCCTACCACTTTCGTGGAATAGATGCCATCTTGTCAAGCAGCCCCAGCTACAACAAACCTACACAAGAGGGAATTTACCAACACTATATGGCCTTGGCGAAAGCCGCACCAGCACCCATCATCATATACAATGTACCGGGACGGACAGCTTCGAACATCGAAGCGGAAACCACCCTCCGACTCGCCCATGACTCGAACCGATTCGTCGGCATCAAAGAAGCCTCCGGAGATTTGAGCCAAGCTTCCAAAATATTGAAATTCAAACCCAAAGACTTCCTAGTACTTTCCGGAGATGATCCGACGGCTTTGCCGCTGGTTTCCATCGGTGGCGATGGTGTCATTTCCGTTATCGGAAATGCCCTTCCCGAATTATTTTCCAATATGATTAGAAAAGGATTGTCGGGCAATTTCAAACAAGCCGCAATCGACCATCTCGCCATTTCGGATATCCATCACTGGCTGTACACGGAAGGCAATCCGGCAGGCATCAAAGCCGCTATGGAAATGATGGGCATTTGTGGAAAAGAAACCCGTTTGCCCCTAGTGCCCGTTTCCGATTCTACTTACCTGTCACTTAGGGAGGAACTGGAAAAAATCAATGCGTTGACACCCAACGACGCCATCGCATAAAAAAACGGGATGATTCACTTGGAATCATCCCGTTTTTCATATATACCTTTCCTCTTCCATCATCAATCAATAAAAATAATCTGATCGATTTGGTAAGAATCCGGAGCCAATCTAGCACTTCCATTATTTTCATCACGGAAATTAAAGACCAGGTACCAGCATTGCTTTTTGGGAGCTTTGAAGTTCCTTTCGAAGCGATACTTCTTTGCCAATAATTGGGCCTTGCCGAGAATCGAAATATCCTTGATCGTGGATTTGGCTTTATTGAACTTAGCGGAAACCACTTTTCCGGCTTGATTGATACATACATCCACATGTACCTTTCCGGTTTTATTTTGGGCGATGGCTTTAATCTCCCATTGCTTGGGACGATCAATCACCTTACGGTTAAATCCGTCTCCATGACCATCTCCCATCCCATCTCCGCTACCGGAATCCGATCCGCCATCTCCCCCACTTCCGGAAGAAGAAGCACTACCGCTTCCATCCGGTGTACCGGGTTTACCGGGGTCATTGCCGCTCTCGGAGCTATTATTCGCATCTGACCCACTCCCCGAATCGGGACTAGGTGTCGGTTTGGGTTTTGGACGTGGTCGTGGCTTGGGTTTGGTCGGAGTGGGTTTTGGAGCAGGCTTAGGCTCTGCTGCAGGTTTTGGAGGGGTCGGTTCCGGCGGGGCGGTTACCGGTGCCGGTTCCGGTGATGTCTGAACAGGTGGTGCAGGCTCGGCCGGTGCTTCAGGAACCGGTTCGGGAGTCGGTTCGGGTTCCGCCGGGGCATCTTCAACGACATCAGCGGGCGCTTCCTCTACGACCTCAGGCGTAGCATCTTGTTCCATCGGATCTTCGGTGTCTCCTTCCGGACTTTCAGCCGCGGAAGACCCTCCATCATCAAAAGAAATTTCTTCCGGTGGCGGCGGTGGCGGCTCATAATTCGCAAACTGAATCATGATTTCACTTGGAAGCTCCTCCTCATTTGCTCCGGGTAAAACAATCCACCACATGAGCAACAAAATGGCTGCATGCACGGTAAAAGCTACAAAAAAGCCTCTCCGCTTATTTTTCTTTTCTTCTTTTTCCTCCCTGTAGTTCGTAACCATATATTCTAAGTTAAATGTGTCCAAACGACTGTTGAAAGTTGATAAAATCAGCCTTCCGGCGAATGGTTCACCAATATAATGAACAATTACCGCCTTCTATTACAATGATACATGTAAATATTCCTAAAATCTATTTACAAGTATCTAAAATCCCTTAAACTCAGGTTAAGAATCCGGTCAAATTTCGATGAATCTGCGTCGCACGTCGGGCGAAGGCAACATACATTCATCTGTTTTACCAAACAGTTTGTAACGATTTTTGGCAATGAGGGAATACCCCCAATCCCGTAATGGTCGCGGAATCCAAAGCAGGAACCTCAGCCAACTCCAAGGAGCGGACAGGTATTTCGTCAAGGAAAATGCCGCCGTAGATCCGACCAACGTTTTCCCGTTCTCAATAAAAACCAAGGAATCAAACTCATCTAAAGGTAACCCGGCGGCTGTCAACCGCGCTTGGCCAAAATCAGATTGCAGGGAAGCAAACCGAATTTTCCCCTCCTTGTCGCGCGGAATGATGAACTGAACCGTTCCATTGCAAAAATGACACACTCCGTCAAACAACAAGACCGGGCCTTTTACCAAACTTTCTTCATTTCCGGATTGAACACCCATCGGCTCCATTTTTTATTGTAGGTATGAACCTCCCTAGTAGATTCATCCGCTCCATTTTCAATCGGATATCCTTGATTCACCCATTCGAAAAGACTTCCGTACAAATTGTAAACATGAAGATATCCGGCCGCTAACAATTTTTCTCCGATCTTCTCACTCCGATATCCTACCGAACAGTAAACCACGACTTTTTGCCCCTTGTCCACTCCACTCAATCGATCCATATCGAAGTCCTTATAACCAACATATATCGCTCCGGGTATGTGACTCGCTTCATACTCCCCCTTCTCACGGGTATCTAATATCACGTATGCGCCTTCCGGCGAATGGTGGAGCTCTTCCACCCCTATCAAGGGCACCGTATAACTCAATAATCCTTCAACTGTCTTGTCGAATTTTTCATTCTCACAAATCGGCCGGTCTGCCGGGGCTTGCGCCGAACATCCGCCGAAAGGCAAAAATCCCAATATTGAGATAATCCATATTTTCAATACCTTCATTTCAATTTATTTCCTTTCTATCAACGAACCCGAATCCACCTCTATTTTATATTCCATCCGATTTGTATTCACCGAAACCGATACACGATAGGATTGATGATCATACTCAAACTCATATATTTTGCTAGATGCAGCGAAGTCCTCCCTTTTAATTGCGGGAGGAATCCGACTTAATGAATCTTTGGGTAGTTCCTCAATCTTTTCTCCTGTCTTAACGTCAAAAACCCAAACAGAACCATATACTTCTGAAATATACAATTTAGATTTCGAAGTATCCAACCAATGACCTCCGTATGAGGATTCAAAATCAATACTCCATATCATCGCCCCGGTAGTATCATGTGCTTGGACATCCCCGAGATAAGAACTAAAAATAATCGTATCTCCTTGAATAGATACCGGTTGACTGGCATATGCCTTTATATCCGCCCTCCATTCCACCAGACCGTTTTCTAGGTTCAAACTATACAAATAATTGTGTTTTCCACCTACATCTATGGTATTACAATACAATTTTCCATCATGAACCCAAGCATTTTGTAAACCTCTCCGATCAAACATAGAAGGCCAAAAATCGCCCGGGTTCAATACGGGATATGGGACGGTCGGATCATAGACAAATCCCTTGGGTTCATTTTGACGACAAGCGTTCAAAATGAACATTAATAATACGAATCCAAGAACTAAG
>JAHDCE010000320.1 GCA_020630045.1 Saprospiraceae bacterium
ATGATTATTGTTTTTTGTGAGGGGGAATTTCTAATATGTATTGAAATTCAATTAATGCCTTTGAAATGAATTCCGTTTGAAGAAAAAGAGTTCATCACCTCGCATTTTCCTATCTTGCAATTCATTACTTCAAAACAACCGACAACCTAACCCATACAGCATGAAGTCAATTTTCAATGAAGACACAAGGGTTAAAATTCCCTGCATCCTACATCTGACCCGATTGGGCTATACATATTTATCCCTAAAAAACAGCAAATGGGATGAATCCACCAACATATTCACGGACGTTTTCGAAGAAGCGATTGCACGAATCAACCCGGGATTGGCCAAGGAAGAAATCCAACGGATATATGACCAGCTCTCCTTGGATTTAGAGAATGAAGACATCGGAAAAATCTTTTATGAAAAGCTCATCGACCGATCAGGAACCCGACTCATTGACTTCGACAACTTCGATAACAATTCCTTTCATGTCGTAACGGAATTGCCTTGTAAAAAAGATGACGAAAGTTTTCGTCCGGATGTCACGCTCCTGATTAACGGCATGCCATTGGTGTTTATCGAAGTGAAAAAACCGAATAACCTGGAAGGAGTACAGGCGGAACACAAACGGATGGCGACCCGCCTCCAAAACAAGAAATTCCGAAAATTCATCAACATCACACAACTCATGGTCTTCTCCAATAATATGGAGTATGACGACAACTCGCCGGTGCCACTCCAAGGAGCTTTTTATTCTTCCACTTCTTACTACAAACCCATTTTCAATTATTTCAGGGAGGAAGAAGAGTTCGACTTAGATGCCATCTTGAAGCCACTACAACCGGAGACCGAAACCTTTGTCTTGAAAGACAACAATCTCGTTTCCCTCAAAAACCAACCGGAATTCCTCACCAACAAACACCCCGATAAACCGACGAACCGGATTTGTACTTCCCTCTTTAAACGGGATCGCTTAGCCTTTTTGTTACAATACGGAATCGCTTATGTAAAAACCAAGGATGGTCTCCAAAAACATATCATGCGTTATCCGCAAATATTCGGCACGAAAGCAATTGAGCGAAGCTTGGACAACGGAGTAAAAAGCGGCATCATCTGGCATACGCAGGGAAGCGGAAAAACCGCTCTGACTTATTTCAATGTCAAACACCTCACCGATTATTTTCGGAAAAAATCCATTATCCCGAAATTCTATTTCATCGTGGACCGGATAGACTTGTTGATTCAGGCAAGCCGTGAATTTTCAGCCCGGGGATTGGTCGTTCACAAAATCAGCTCTAGAGCGGAATTCGCCAAGGACATCAAATCGACCAGCGCCATCCACAACGACTCCGGAAAAGCTGAAATCACGGTAGTCAACATCCAAAAATTCAAGGAGGACAAACGGGTGGTACGGAGTACGGATTACAACCTGAATATCCAACGGGTTTATTTTATGGATGAAGTACACCGGAGTTACAATCCGAAAGGAAGCTTCTTGGCGAACCTCAAAGAATCGGACGCGAATTCCATTAAAATCGGACTGACCGGAACACCTTTATTGGGTACGGATTACAATTCACGCTCCTTGTTCGGGAGTTATATCCACAAGTATTATTACAATGCTTCTATCAAGGACGGTTATACCCTTCGATTGATTCGGGAAGAAATCGAAACCGGATACAAACTCGAACTCCAAAAGACCCTCGAAGAAATCAAAATCCTCAAGGGCAATGTGGATCGGAAAAAGCTTTACGCCCATGAAAAATTCGTAGAGCCGATGCTACGGTATATCGTGGAAGATTTCGAACGAAGCCGGACTGCCAAAGATGACAACACCATCGGTGGAATGGTCATTTGTGATTCTTCCGAGCAGGCAAAAATGATGTATGAAATTTTCCAAAGCACTTATGGAAGTCAAGCCGTCGAAGCCGAACCGACTCGGATGGCCGCTGACCCTAGGATTTCATATTCCGCTAAGAAGACGGAAGAACGAAGAGTGAAAACCGCCGCAATTATCCTACACGATGTCGGTACAAAAAAAGACCGGAAACAATGGGTCGAAGATTTCAAAGACGGTAAGTTCGATTTTATTTTCGTCTATAATATGTTGCTCACCGGATTCGATGCTCCTAGATTGAAAAAGTTGTATATCGGCCGAGTCATCAAAGCGCACAATCTCTTACAAGCGCTCACTAGAGTGAATCGGACTTTCAAAGAATTCAAGTTCGGTTATGTCGTGGATTTCGCCGGCATCGACGAACAATTCAAAAAGACCAGCCAGGATTATTTTAATGAACTCCAAAATGAGTTGGGGGACGAACTCCAATCCTATTCCGACCTGTTCTTGACAGAATCGGAAATCGAAGAAAAAATCGAGGACATCAAGGAAGCCTTGTTTCATTTCGATACGATAAATGCGACGAATTTTTCCGACCAGATTAATCAAATTTCCGAGCGGAAGGAAATGCTGACCATTATCAAAGCCCTCGGTGATGCGAAAAACTTATACAACCTTATTCGCCTTTCCGGCAATTATGAAATGCTGGATAGACTCGATTTTCAAAAACTGAATATCTTATTGCGGGAAGCGAATAACCGCCTCGCCTTAATCAATACCAAAGAAGCCCTGCAAAACAATGTAGACACCACCAATTTATTGAATGTGGCTTTGGAAGATGTCCTCTTCACCTTTACGAAAATAAAAGAAGAGGAAATGATTCTGGCGGACCAACTCCGCAGCACCCTCCAAAGAACCCGAGAAATGCTGGCCGGAAATTTCGACCAAAAAGACCCGGAATTCGTTTCTCTAAAGGAAGAACTGGAGCGACTTTTCAAAAAGAAAAATCTAGCGGAAGTCAGTGCCGATGAAATGAAAGAAAACATAGAAGCATTGGATAAAATATATGATAAAGCCAAAGAATTGGAACGCAAAAACCAACTCCTGAGGGCTAAATATGAAAATGATGAAAAATATACCCGACTCCACAAACGACTCATGGAAAAAGACCCACTGACGGAGCGGGAATCCAAATTGTTCGCCGCTCTCCAAAGTTTGAAAGAGGCGGTCGATTCCCAAATTCTCAAAAATTCCCAAATGTTGGATAATGAAAATTATGTGGAAAAAATGCTCATGAAAATTGTCGTCAACGAACTTCACAAAAAACACAAACTAAATCTCAATCCCGAAAAAACCAGAAGAATCAACAAACTCTTAGTAAAAGAATATTTAAATGAATACCACGGAAGAGTAGCTTGATTTAATTACGAATGATTCAATTACGAATGATTCAATTACGAATTGTTCAATTACGAATTACGAATTAAAGCAATGCCCAAATTCAAAATTCGTAATTCATAATTCGTAATTCATAATTCGTAATTCGTAATTCGTAATTGAATATTAAAACTGATTGTATGAAGAAGAATGTGGTGCAAGAAAAAACATATAAATTCGCAGTAAATATCGTGAGAGCTTGTCAATATTTGCAAGGAGAAAAGAAAGAGTTCGTATTGAGCAAACAATTGTTGAGATCCGGCACCTCAATCGGAGCAAATATAGAAGAAGCCATAGGAGGACAAAGTAGAAAAGACTTTTTCGCCAAACTCACTATCTCATACAAAGAAGCCCGTGAAACCAAATATTGGATTCGATTATTAAGAGACACCAAGTACCTAAATGACAAACAAAGTCAATACCTATTGGATGACATCGAAGAAATTCTAAAAATAATCGGCAGCATACAAAAAACAATGAAAAACAATTAACAATTAACAATTACGAATGGGGCAATTACGAATTACGAA
Organism: Saprospiraceae bacterium; assembly: GCA_020630045.1. Taxonomy (GTDB): domain Bacteria; phylum Bacteroidota; class Bacteroidia; order Chitinophagales; family Saprospiraceae; genus JAHDCE01. The sequence goes on from JAHDCE010000320.1 coordinate 3,790, forward strand.
TTAAAGCAATGCCCAAATTCGTAATTCGTAATTCAAAATTCGTAATTCGTAATTCATAATTCATAATTGAATCATTCGTAATTGATTAAAATGGAAAATACAAAAACATTCGAAAGCAAAACCAAAGCGCTCATAGACGACCTCAAAAGCGTCTGTGCCAACTATGGCTTGGGAAACGACGGAAATGAATTTAAAATCATTACCCAAGTTTTTTTATATAAATTTATGAACGACAAATTCATTCATGAAATCAAGCAAGCGGATGACAAAATAGGCAATGCCGAAAACTGGGAAGAAGTCCTAGTATCATATAGCGCCGACGATTATGAAATGTTGGAAATGATGCTGGATGAAAATACCGCCCGACTAAAGCCGGAACATTTGATTTCGAACTTGTTCCAACGACAGAATGAAAATGATTTCGCCAAAATATTCGATGACACTTTGTTGAATATCGCAGCGTTGAACAGCGACATCTTTTCAGTATTCACGGACGGCGGAGAAAAGATCGTCCTTTTCGAAAATTTAAGCAAATACGTAACGGACAACAAAGACGCTTTTTGCAAGGCATTGGTTAATAAATTGGTCGGCTTTAGTTTCGAACATATCTTCCATGAGAAGTTCGATTTTTACGCTACGATTTTCGAATATCTGATCAAGGATTACAATACGAATAGCGGTGGAAAATATGCGGAATATTTCACCCCGCACGCCGTCGCCAAAATCATGGCTCGGTGCTTGGTACAGGGCGATGTACAAGACGTCACTTGCTATGACCCTTCGGCCGGGTCGGGGACTTTGTTGATGAACCTGGCACATGCCATCGGAGAGGACAAGTGTACGATTTATTCGCAAGATATTTCCCAGAAATCTTCCGGGTTGTTGCGACTGAATTTGATATTGAATAACCTCGTACATTCCATTCCGAATATTGTAAAAGGAAACACCATATTAGAACCATATCACAAGGAAGGAGGCACGCTGCGCCAGTTCGATTATATTGTTTCCAATCCACCTTTCAAATTGGATTTTTCGGACTATCGGGACGACCTGGATTCCAAGGAAAACAACGACCGTTTTTTTGCGGGAATACCGAATGTACCCAAAAAGAAAAAAGAGTCGATGGCGATTTATTTGCTCTTTATACAACACATCATGCACTCCCTCAAAGAGAATGGCAAAGCCGCTATCGTCGTACCTACCGGTTTTATTACCGCTCAAAGCGGAATAGATAAAAAAATACGTAAAAAATTGGTAGAACAAAAAATGCTGGCAGGCGTGGTCTCCATGCCAAGCAATATTTTCGCTACGACCGGCACCAACGTATCCGTATTGTTCCTGGATAAAAACAACAAGGAAGATGTGGTATTAATAGATGCGTCCGGATTAGGTACAAAAGTCAAGGAAGGAAAAAACCAAAAGACAGAATTAAGCGAAGAGGAAAAAAATAAAATCATACATACCTTTAATCAAAAAGAAGTCATTGATGATTTATCCGTAGTCGTTTCTTATGATGAAATTACTGCTAAGAATTATTCCTTGAGCGCCGGACAATATTTTGAAGTAAAAATCGAATATGTCGATATTACGCAGGAGGAGTTTGAGGAGAAGTTGAAAGGGTTTGAGGATAATTTAAAGAAGTTGTTTAGGGAGTCAAATTCGCTAGAGAAAGAAATACTCATAGACTGTAACAATTTAATTTTTAATTTTAAATAAAATGAGAGAACACTGGGACAAATACAAGATAAATGATTTGATATACAATCTATTTGATGGACCTCATGCAACTCCAGCTCC
>JAHDCE010000321.1 GCA_020630045.1 Saprospiraceae bacterium
GATTCCCAAAATAACGATTCGTCTTTCATACAAAAAATTTCGTGATAACATCTATAATATTAAATTTTGAAAACATTTTTTGTCCTGACTCCGCTTCGCATCCTCGCCATGATAGCTGCGGCTATCAGGCTCCGGGTGCTCATTGATTCATGACAAAATCTTGTTCCCAATTCTTTAACTTACTTTGTTTACAGTGTATTAAAGAGCCTTATAATGGCAACAAGTCTTCTTGTTGAGGTATAAAATAAATGAATGCAAAACATAACGAAGAAAGTGATATGATATGAAATATCACCCCATGACAAAATTTAACAACTCTTCTACGTTAAATATACCGATAATAAAATAAGTACATTTTTTTGCTTCTGACACACTAACCCCTTACCTTAGATGCCCCAATTTGCCAAATCAGTAATTCATAACCAATATCAATGATGAAATATCACTTTCTAATGATTCTGGCAATTTTCATATTGCCGGATTTGACACTCCTGCGTGCCAATCCTATTCTTGTCCATCAAGAAACTTTTGATGATTGCTCCTCGGTTTCATGGACCGCTGTGGACATTTCGGACAATACGGATGTATGGAATTGCAACTCGGACGGAGCCGGAGGAAATTATTACCAAATCAACGGTTACGGAGGAAGCACCGACGAAGACTGGCTGATTTCCCCTCCCATCAATCTGAATGCACAAACTAATGAGTATTTAACCTTCCAATATTTCGATATTTACAATGGAAATGACATTGAGTTAAAATACTCTACCGACTATGATGGTTCAGGAAGTACAGCAGGAATATCCAATGCAACCTGGACTTCGATTCCATTAGACTTGTTATTAGACATTTCTACAGATTTCAACTGTACGTCCAATTTCCTACATTATCCGGCTATTGATATCAGCGGCATTAGTGGTGATGCAGTATATTTCGCATTTCACTATACCAGTTCGGCACCACTTAGTGCCGAATGGGTTCGGATAGATGAAATAAAAATCGAAGCGGATTATTATGCCGGTATCGAGGCTGAAATTGCCGGGGGAACTTCTTGTGCTTCTTTAAAAACGGCGCTACATTCTTTAATTAGAGGACACAATGTCATTCCTTATACCGACACGGATTTTGACACATGGGATGCACTCATTCATACCGACAACAGATGGAATGATGCAGGTACAACTAGAATTGTTTGGGATATGTTATCAGATAACCCTAACGGAAGCGAAGCATATGAGTACAACCATTGCGACAACAGAGATACCGGAGGCGGCGGTTCAGGAGAAGGAATTGCCTATAATCGAGAACATGCATTTCCAAAATCTTGGTGGGGCGGCGGAACGACATTTCCCCAAGATACCCAAAACTTCGACGTCCATCAACTTACTCCTGCGGATAAATACATGAACACCCAAAAGAGCAATTACCCTCCCGGAATTGTTACAACCCCTTCTTTCACAGGTTCCAACGGAACTAAAGTGGGTGATGGTAATTTGAGTTCATGTTCGATAGATTACTTTGAACCAATAGATGAATACAAAGGGGATTGGGCCCGTATGTATTTTTATGTCGCCACTAGGTATGAATCTCAAATTACGGGCTGGGCACCATCGACCACAACAACAGTTGATGATTGTGCGCTTGCTGATGACTCGCACTTGGTTTTTGAACCTTGGTTACTTTCCTTACTCATTGATTGGCACAACGGAGACCCCGTGAGTACTAAAGAAATCAACCGGAACAATGCGGTATATAGCATCCAAGGAAACAGAAACCCTTTCATTGACCACCCGGAATACGTGGGCTTGATTTGGGGAGACAACACAAGCACTTGTTCAGAATTGTCGAACCCTCTGCCTCCGGCGGAAGTCGTCAACGTCCAAGCAGAAGTATTAACGGCCACTTCAGCTAGAATTACTTGGGATGCTGTTCCGGGAGCTTTGAAATATCAAGTAAAATTTAAAGAACTTAACGAATCCAATTGGACGATAACAGGAATTTTCACCAATGAAAAAACCTTGGCCGGATTGACTCCCAATAGACATTATGAATGTAGGGTAAGAGTAGAAACGGCGGCCGGTTGGTCCTTGTATTCCAACTTGGTCAGGTTCTATACCAGCACTTGTGGTATTCCGGAAAATATCGCATTCTCACAATATCCGAATGGAGATTACAAAATTGAATGGTCGCATGTGATCGATGCCGAAAAGTATCAAATCCGATACCGTGAATTAGGGACTTCAACTTGGTTAATTTCCGGTTCAACTCCCGGAAATAATTTTAAAAGAATGAATTTCCTCTCTCCCAACACCACATATGAGTTTAGGGTTCGGGCGTTTTGTATCAATGGATTTTGGTCGAGATTCAGCTTGATTATTAACTATACGACCGGGCCGGCACTTCGACTGGCACCCGATATGGTGGACAAAGGGATTTCCATCTTCCCGAATCCGGCACAAGATGCAATATCATTCGCCTTTGAGCAGAAACAACCATCCGAGGTTTCAATACGTATTCATGATACCTTTGGCCGCTTGGTCGCTGAATCGATTCATCAGTTCCGACAAGGACAACAACAAGGAAATATAGACATATCTAATTTGCCTTCCGGCCAATATTTTTTGACTACCATAACTGATGGAAAAGTCAGCGATACAGTCAAGTTTATAAAAAATTAGAAATCATATTATTTATTAGATGTTATCACGATTTTTTTTGTGTAAAAGACGAATCGTTATTTTGGGAATAGACGAGGCATTCACCGCAAAGCATAGCCGTAGCTACGTTTAAGGGGAATAACGAAGTGGATTTCAAAAATAACGGTTTGGCTATACTCAATTTTTCGTGATTACATCTATTGATCCAAACATAATTTTAAACATCAGCTATGAAGGGAAAACTATGATTCGAAAGAGTATCCTAGTTTTCCCTTTCATATAATGATGCTAAACCAATCAAAACATGATTAAAAAATCTACCTATTTAATTTTCATTCTATTTTCATTTTTTCTAGCAAACGCCAACCCGATTGTCGTTCATAATGAAACATTCAATGCATGTGGTTCCATTACATGGACTGCCATTGACTTTACGGATGCTACCGATGTTTGGACCTGTACACAAGAGGGAACCAGCTCCAATTATTACATGGACATCAATGGGTTCGGAGGCAGCAATGATGAAGACTGGCTCATTTCTCCGTCCATTAACATGGACACTCAAGAAGAAGAATATTTCATTTTTTATTATTATGATATTTTCAATGGTAATGACATTGAACTCGTTTACTCCACTGATTTTTCAGGAACGATGACACAAGCCGCCGTAAACTCGGCAACTTGGACCAATTTACCTTTGGACTTAGTCGATATTTCGGACTTAGGATGCGGCTCCAATTTTTTCCGTCATCCTTCCATTGACATCAGTGGTATTTCAGGAACATCGGTTTATTTCGCTTTCCGGTATACCGGAACTTCATCATCTGCGGAGAACTGGCGGATTGACGAAATATCCATTACAGCGAATTACTATTCGACAGTACATGCACTCGCGGTTTCAGGCCAAGATTGCGGAACATTAAAAACTTCATTACACGAGTTGATTGACGACCACTTCCCCATTCGCTATACTTCCTCACTATTCGATGTTTGGGACGCTATGGGACAAACGGATACACGGATGAACGATTTAAATAATGCCTTAATCGTTTGGGATATGTTTTCCGACCAGCCCGGTGGCCCCGAAGCCTATGAATACGACGAATGCTCAAATCGCGATACGGGAGGCTCCACTTCAACAGAAGGAACTTCTTTTAACCGCGAACACACCCTTCCACGCTCTTGGTGGGGCGGTGGAACGTCATATCCTAGTGATACACAGAATACGGATATGCATCACTTATTCCCCTCCGACAAATTTTTGAATCAAGAAAAAAGCAATTTCGCTCCGGCCAACGTCACCACTGCAGCTATCACAGGGTCTAATGGGTTCAAAATCGGAACATCTACATCAGGAGCACCGGATGCAGCTTGTACAGGAGATGAATACTGGGAACCGATAGATGAGTACAAAGGAGATTATGCTAGGACTTTTTTCTATTTAGCAACAAGATACGAGCATGAAATCACTACTTGGGCAAGTACTACCACCAACTCTATTGATGACTGTGCTTTAAATACCGACCCGGCCACAGTATTCGAACCTTGGTTGTTGAGCACACTTGTCGCTTGGCATTTTGCCGATCCGGTCAGCACAAAAGAAATTGAAAGGAACAACGCCGTGTATAGTATTCAGGGAAATCGAAATCCCTACATTGATCATCCTGAATATGTCGGAGCCATCTGGGGCAATCCCGCCACCGGTGAAACCTGCACCGACTTGGCCTTACCGGTCGAATTGACCAACTTCTCAGGACGAGCGGAGCAGCATGGTATTGTTTTAAATTGGACTACCCTTTCCGAAATCAATAGTTCTGGTTTTGAAATCGAACACAGTACCGATGGTGTCCGTTTTTCCCAAGCAGGACATTTGGCTGCGGCAGGATTCTCTGAAGAAATTCTAAAATATCAATTCTTCCACAAAACACCGGAAACAGGAATGAATTACTACCGTTTAAAAATGGTGGACTTGGATGATTCCTTTGAATATTCGAAAACCATTTCCATTAAATGGGGCAAACGAAGTGAACTCCACATCTTCCCGACCATCAGTCAAGGCGAATTGAATGTCCGGCTTCCTGAAGGGTTCGACCAAGGAGAACTCCAAGTTTTTTCCCTTGAAGGAAAAATGATATTTGCACAAACTTTTGAGCAAACGAATGACTTGATTCGCTTGGATGTTTCCCGATTATCATCAGGCCATTATTCGATAATAGTAAGAGCCAATAACCAAACTCGAGTCGGAAGGTTTTATAAAGAATAATCTTTTATCGGACTCCCGTCAAATTTGTGTCACGGGTTATAATAAGGTGTCTAAAAAACCTGTGTAGAATCTAGATTCTACACAGGTTTTTTTGTAGTATTTGATTACACCATCATTTTGCAAATGCATGAATTACAGTCTATGCAAGTACATATCACCCCTTCTACCCTGCCTAAATACCAGCATTTCCCTTAATACAAAAAACTGACTATCAATAATTTAAAAAGCAAATTAAAAACTTTTTCCTACTTGATACTTGACAAATTGAAAAACCTTTAACAACTTGCGAGTGCATCACTTATTATTTTCAAATAAAGGTTTTTCAGCCTTATCCAGTTTTAATGACACTGTAGTAGCATCTGCTTTACAGGTCATTTTTTTTGTTTGGCAGAATGCTACTACAGGTTTTTAAAATTTTATCTAAAAACCTTTATTGACATGAAAAAGCATTCATCATTTGTTACTTTCCTTTTTGTGTTCCTTTGTATTTTCATTTCTCATTTTTCAATGGCAACTTGTCCTATTATGATAGCAGGAGATTCTCAGGCATGTACCGGAGAAGCCATTGTCTTAGAAGCCAGTCCGGGATTTGACAGTTATTCATGGTCGACAGGCGAAACAACTCAAAGTATCACAGTTACAGAATTCACTACCGGACAAATAA
>JAHDCE010000322.1 GCA_020630045.1 Saprospiraceae bacterium
GCGTTTCGGTGAGATGGAAGTATGGGCACTGGAGGCCTTCGGAGCATCCAGCATCCTACGAGAATTATTGACGATCAAGTCGGATGATATCGTAGGTCGTGCCAAAGCATACGAAGCCATCGTTAAAGGTGATGTCTTGCCTGAACCTAATATTCCTGAATCTTTCAACGTATTGATTCACGAATTGAGAGGATTGGCATTAGATGTCAAGTTTGACTAATTCCCCCTTACGGGGAAATGGCGGCTTTCGCCGAATGTGTGAATTTTTCTAGAAGAACCTAATAATTGAGGATACATGTCTTTCAACAAGAAAAATCAAAAAATCAACTCTGATTTCAGTACGATTACCATCGGACTCGCTTCTCCGGATCAAATCCTAGAGCGTTCTTATGGTGAAGTATTGAAACCTGAAACAATCAACTACCGCTCCTACAAGCCCGAACGTGACGGTTTGTTTTGCGAGCGTATTTTCGGCCCGGTCAAAGACTACGAATGCTACTGTGGAAAATACAAGCGAATCCGATATAAGGGAATCGTTTGTGACCGTTGTGGTGTAGAGGTAACCGAAAAGAAAGTGAGGAGGGAGCGAATGGGACATATTCGCCTTGTCGTACCGGTAGTACACATCTGGTACTTCAAATCTTTGCCCAACAAAATTGGATACTTACTCGGTATTTCTTCCAAAAAATTGGAAACCATTATCTACTATGAGCGCTATGTTGTTATTCAACCGGGTGTCAAGGAAGACGATGGTGTCAAAAAATTGGATTTATTGACCGAGGAAGAATACTTGGAAATCGTCGAGTCATTAAAAGATAACCACTTGTTGGAGGATACCGATCCCAAGAAGTTTATCGCAAAAATGGGAGCCGAATCCGTCCGTGACCTTTTGGAAAGAATGGATTTGGAATCCATGGCACATGCCCTACGGCACCAAGCGGCTACAGAAACGTCACAGCAGCGTAAGTCCGAAGCATTGAAAAGACTTCGCGTAATCGAATCTTTCCGTGATGGACAAACGCGTGTGGAAAATCGTCCTGAGTGGATGGTGATCCAATACCTTCCGGTAATTCCACCGGAACTTCGTCCTTTGGTTCCACTTGATGGTGGTCGATTCGCCAGTTCCGATTTGAACGACCTTTACAGAAGGGTAATTATTCGTAATAACCGTCTGAAAAGACTTCTAGAAATCAAAGCTCCTGAAGTCATCCTCCGTAATGAAAAGAGGATGCTACAAGAGGCTGTCGATTCTTTATTCGATAACTCTAGAAAATCCAACGCCGTTAAAGCGGAAGGAGGGCGTGCTTTGAAATCTTTGAGTGATATCCTCAAAGGTAAACAAGGACGTTTCCGTCAAAACCTTCTCGGTAAGCGTGTGGATTATTCCGGTCGTTCTGTAATCGTAGTAGGTCCTACATTAAAACTTCACGAATGTGGTCTTCCCAAAGGAATGGCCGCCGAATTATACAAGCCTTTCGTCATCCGTAAATTGATTGAAAGGGGAATCGTGAAAACGGTGAAATCCGCCAAGAAATTGGTAGATAGGAAAGATCCGGTGATATGGGAAATCCTTGAAAACATCATGAAAGGGCACCCCATCTTACTCAACCGTGCACCTACACTACACCGTCTTTCAATTCAGGCATTCCAGCCGATTTTGATTGAAGGAAAGGCGATTCAGTTACACCCACTTGTTTGTGGTGCCTTCAACGCCGACTTCGATGGTGACCAAATGGCGGTTCACGTTCCTTTGAGCGGTGCGGCGATTATGGAAGCGCAAGTATTGATGCTTTCGGCTCACAACATGCTTAATCCTCAAAACGGAAGTCCGATTACGCTACCTTCTCAGGATATGGTATTGGGACTTTACTACATTACCAAAGGAAAACGCAACCAAGGTGATGATGTCGTGAAAGGTGAAGGCCGCGTATTCTATGGTTCTGAAGAGGCCATTATCGCTTACAATGAAGGAAAGGTAGATTTACATGCTTATGTAAAAGTCCGAGCCAGAGTTCGTGATGAAGAGTCCGGCGAATTGGTGAACCGAGTTATCGAAACGACTGTCGGTCGAGTCATCGTCAACCAAATGGTTCCTGAAGATGTACCTTTCGTAAATGATGTACTTGGTAAAAAGGCTTTGAGAAAAGTTATCGCATCCATCATTGAATTGACCAATACAGAAATCACCGCCAAGTTCTTGGATGATATCAAAGACCTTGGATTCTATTGGGCATATAAAGGTGGTCTTTCCTTTAACTTGGGAGATTTGATTTCTCCTTCGATTAAAGAAGGTACGCTTGGTGATGCTCAAGAAGAGGTGGATGCCGTTTGGGACAATTACTCAATGGGTTTCATTACCGACAAGGAGCGATACAACAAAATCATTGACATCTGGACGGCTGCCGATACCAAGGTGACTACCATTTTGATGAATGAGTTGAAAAATGATAAACAAGGGTTCAACTCGGTATATATGATGTTGGATTCCGGTGCCCGTGGTTCCAAGCAGCAGATTAAGCAGCTTTGTGGAATGAGGGGATTGATGGCCAAGCCGAGAAAATCCGGTGATACTGGTGGAGCGATTATCGAAAACCCGATTCTTTCGAACTTCGTTAACGGGTTATCCGTATTGGAATATTTCCTTTCTACTCACGGTGCTCGTAAAGGTCTTGCCGATACAGCCTTGAAAACAGCCGATGCCGGTTACTTGACTCGTCGTTTGGTCGACGTTTCTCAAGATGTCGTCATCATGGAAGAAGATTGTAACACACTTAGAGGTCTGGAAACTTCGGCTTTAATCATCAATGATCAAGAAGTCGAATCTTTAATTTCAAGAATTGCAGGAAGGTACACCCTACATGCAATTACTCATCCCGTTACGGATGAGGTGATTTTGGAAGCCGGTGATTACATCAGCCAAAAAACTGCCGAATACATCCATGAAGTAGGAATAGAAACAATTCATATCCGTTCCGTTTTGACTTGTAACACGATTCGTGGTGTTTGCGAAAAATGCTATGGTAAAAACTTAGCCACCGGGCGTATCACCGAATATGGTGATGCTGTTGGTATTATCGCTGCTCAATCCATTGGTGAACCGGGTACACAGTTGACACTTCGTACATTCCACGTCGGTGGTGCAGTGACGGTCTCCAAGCAAGATTCCGAGTTGGAATCTAAATTTGATGGTCGAATTGAGTTCGATGGTTTGAGAACGGTTGAACACAAGGAGGAGAGTGGAGAAACTTCCATTATCGTTCTTTCCCGTTCTGCAGAATATAAAATCTTCGATCCGAAGACCAACAAATTATATGCGACCAACTATATTCCATATGGTTCTACCCTCTATGTGAATAAAGAAGGGGATGATGTGAAAAAGGGCGATATCATTTGCGATTGGGATCCATTTAACAATCCGATCATATCCGAATTTTCCGGTATCATCCAATTCGAAAATATTGAAGAAGGTGCGACCTTCCGTGTGGAGCAAGATAATACGACCGGATACAAAGAGAAGGTGATTATCGAATCTAAGCGGAAGAGACGTAAGTCGATTCCGACCATTCGAGTACTTTCTCCAAGTGGCGAAGAATTGAAGCAATATAACCTCCCGGTAGGAGCTTACTTGGCTATCGAAGATGGACAATCTATCCAAGCGGGTGATAAAATTGTAAAGATTCCTAGAAACTTGGCCCAAGTACAGGATATTACCGGTGGTCTTCCACGTGTAACCGAATTGTTCGAAGCAAGGAATCCGTCAAATCCGGCCATCGTGTCTGAGATTGATGGTGTCGTAACTTTCGGAAAAATCAAGCGTGGTAACCGTGAAGTTGTAGTAACATCTAAAGATGCTACTCAAAAGCGTAAATACTTGATTGGTTTGTCCAAGCACATCCTTGTACAAGATGGTGACTTTGTTCGTGCAGGAATGAAACTGTCAGATGGTACGATTGCTCCTAGAGATATCCTTAATATCAAAGGACCTTTTGCAGTACAACAATACTTGGTGAATGGTGTCCAAGAGGTATATCGTTCTCAGGGTATTACCATCAACAACAAGCACATAGAAGTGATTGTCCGTCAAATGATGCGTAGGGTTCAGATTGAAGACCCGGGTGATACTAAATTCTTGGAAGGCGAAGCTGTTGAGAAGTACGACTTCCTTCGCGAAAACGACTGGATTTTCGATAAGAAGTTCATCACGAAAGCCGGAGATTCTACGAAATTGTATCCTGGACAAATCGTTAGTTTACGCCAAGTTCGTGAAGAAAACTCTTACTTGAAGCGGAATGATAAAAAAGGTGTGGATTACCGAGATGCGAGAACCGCTACCTCTAGTCCTATCCTTCAGGGTATTACCAAGGCGTCATTGGGTACGAGTAGCTGGATTTCAGCTGCATCTTTCCAGGAGACGACCAAGGTGTTGAGTACGGCTTCTATCGGTGCGAAGAGAGATTATCTATTAGGTTTGAAAGAAAACGTAATTGTAGGTAAGCCGATTCCTGCCGGTACAGGTTCGCGTAGATTTAGCGATTTGATCGTTACTCATAAAGATGAGTATAACCCAGCCCTTTCGGGTGGCGGTGGTGATGACTATCGCGACGATCGTTACAATGACTAAAGGCTAGTGAGTCTTAATGATACTTTGGGGCTATCTCGATTTTCGGGATAGCCCCTTTTTTGTTCATTGGTTCTTAAAATATCGACACTTGTCGAAAAAAGATAGACGATTTGGAGAAATCGTCGTTTAATTTGTAGTACCAAACAAAAACAACCATCATTCGTTATTAATCTGTTAATCACTTTATAGCTGTTTGATGAATGTTTTATTTCATTTACTTTTGTATAAGTGACTGAATTTCAGTTAATAAATTGTTAATAATAAAATCAAATAATTGATGAAAAAGTTTCTTTTCGCATTTGCAATTCTTTCTATGGCAGCAACCTCCATTTTTGCTCAGAAAAAAATCAAAGGAGAAGGGTTCGTCCAATATGAAATCACGGATTTTAAATCTGATAACCCACAAGCAGCTATGATGAAAAGCATGATTGTGGGTTCTACCATGACAATGTATATTACAGATGAAAAAACCAAAACTTCTTCCAATATGATGGGAGGGATGATGGTCTCTGAAGCGATCATAGATAATAAATCCAATGAAGTAACAACCTTGATCAGTGCGATGGGTCAAAAAATGAAATCGACTAAGGAAGTTACTGAAGAAGACAAGGAGAAGGGTAAAGAAAGTGCCGAAGAACTTAAGTTCACATACGACAAAAAGAAAACCAAAGAAATTGCCGGCTATAAATGTTATGAAGCTAAAACAACAGATAAAGATGGTAATGAAATTGTTTTTTACATCACAGACAAAATTCAATTCAATAGCTCAGAAGGAACACCGGTCGCTAATATGACAAATGGCCTTGAAGGATTTCCACTGGAATTTACAGTTTCTCAACCCCAAGCTACTATTGTCTTTTCCGCTAAAACAGTAAGTGGAGATATTCCAAAAGGTGCATTTGATATTCCGGAAGGATACAAAGAAATGACACCTGAGGA
>JAHDCE010000323.1 GCA_020630045.1 Saprospiraceae bacterium
CTGGTAGCCGTAGCTACCAAGTTGAGGACTGTACGAAGGATAAAGCCAAAATACCCGAAAAGCATATTCCCTGATTATTTATGGCCGGGTACTTACTCAATTTTTCGTGATAACATCTATTATTTCAAACATGAATAATAAATGCTGTTGCATACAACCGTATGAATGACAGCTTCAAAAAATCTAAACCATAATCATATGCCAAGGAAAGTTAAATCGGGTTTGATTCAAATGAGCCTTCCCATGACCGAAGGGGAAGGAACGATACAAGAGATCATGGATGCCATGGTTCAAAAGCACATTCCTTATATTGAAAAAGCCGGCGAACAAGGTGTACAAATCCTATGCTTGCAAGAAATATTCAATACGCCTTATTTCTGTCCCGGACAAGACCGGAAATGGTATGCATCCGCCGAACCCGTACCGGGGCCGACGACCGAACTCATGCAAGAATATGCCAAGAAGTATGAAATGGTCATCATTGTTCCGATATATGAAAAGGAACAACCGGGAGTTCTCTACAATACAGCGGCGGTCATAGATGCCGATGGTACATACCTAGGGAAATACCGGAAAAATCATATCCCACATACCACCGGATTCTGGGAAAAATTCTTTTTCAAACCCGGCAACATGGGTTATCCCGTTTTCCAGACCAGATATGCCAAAGTCGGCGTTTATATCTGCTACGATAGACACTTCCCCGACGGTGCAAGGTGCTTGGGACTGAACGGTGCCGAAATCGTTTACAACCCATCCGCTACCGTAGCCGGGTTATCCCAATATTTATGGCAATTGGAGCAACCCGCTCATGCTGCCGCCAATGGATACTTCATGGGATGTATCAATAGGGTAGGCGAAGAAAAACCTTGGAATTTAGGTCGTTTTTACGGCACTTCTTATTTCGTTGATCCTAGGGGACAAATCTTCTCCAAGGCCTCGGAATATGATGATGAACTCCTAGTAGCCGAATTCGACCTCGACATGATTGATGAGGTGAGATCCACTTGGCAATTCTTCAGGGACAGAAGACCTGAGACTTATGATAGATTGACAGATTTATAAAAATAAACCATTCTAAAAATGGCTGAATATAAAAAACCGACGACGGAACAGGAATACTTGGACAACTTCGCACAGAAGAAGCCCTTGATGAATCCGACAGAGGCGTATTACGAAAGTTCTCGCTGCTTGTTCTGTTATGATGCTCCATGCATGAATGCATGCCCTACGGGCATAGACATTCCTTTATTTATAAAACAAATTAATACCGGCAACGTAAAGGGAGCCGCAAAAACCATTTTCGATTCCAATTGGATTGGAAATGCTTGTGGTAAAGTTTGCCCCACCGGAGTCCTCTGCGAAGGTGCTTGTGTGTACAATGGTCAAGATGTGCCTCCACTACAAATCGGTCGCCTTCAAAACTTCGCGACCGAACAAGTCATTCGCGAAAAAACACCACTCTACGCTCCGGGGCCGGATAATGGCCGCCAAGTGGCGATTGTCGGAGCGGGTCCGGCCGGTATCGCCGCTGCTTGTGAATTGAGGGTGATGGGTTACACGGTGGATATATATGAAGCCAAGGAAAAACCATCCGGACTGACGGTTTATGGTGTCGCTCCATATAAAATCACCAACGAAGAAGTATTGGATGAAATGGAATATCTCCAAAATCAAATGGGGTATGACATACACTACCAATCGCCGATCACAACCAAGGAGCAAATCGCTGATTTGGAAAAACGGTACGATGCCATTTTCCTAGGAGTCGGACTTGGACCTACTGCCACCTTGGGCATAGAAGGAGAAAATTTGGAGGGTGTAGTAGGCGCCGTTGAATTCATCGAGGAACTGAGAATGCAAAAGCATAAGGTGGAAGTTCCCAAAAACGTAGTTGTCATCGGAGGAGGAAATACCGCAATGGATGCCGCTTCCGAATCCGCTCGTATGGGTGCCGAAAATGTATATCTCGTTTACCGTCGTTCCAAGGATAGAATGGGCGCTTATGGTTTCGAATATGAGTTGGCTGTCAAATCCGGTGTCAAAGGGGTTTTTTCCGCTCAACCCAAAGCGTTGCTAGGAGAGGGAAAAGTGAATGGCGTTTCTTTTTACCGTACGAAAGATGTCAATGGGAAATTGGAGTACGGAGATGAAACATTTACCATTGATTGTGATATGGTCATCAAGGCGACCGGTCAAGCCAAAATGGGTTCTTTCCTTCAAATGATTGACGGATTGGAATTGGACAATAGAAAACGGATTAAGGTAAACTTGGAGAGTTACCAAACGACCAACCCCAAATATTTTGCCGGTGGTGACGCCGTCAACGGAGGAGCGGAAGTGGTCAATGGAGCCTACGAAGGCAAGCAAGCCGCCAAGGGGATTCACGCTTGGTTGAACGCTCTATGAGAATCGAGGTCTCCTGATTAATCCACCCATTTTTTTACCTTTCTAAAATCAATATAACATGCCGGACTTATCAATAAATTTTGCAGGAATAAAAGCACCCAATCCGTTTTGGTTGGCATCGGCACCACCTACCAATTCGGGATATCAAATCATGAAAGCGTTCGACGCCGGTTAGGGTGGAGCGGTTTGGAAAACCCTAGGAGTCCCGGTCATCAACGTATCCAGCAGATACGGAGCTACCAATTACCGCGACACTCGAATGGCCGGATTCAACAACATCGAATTGATTACTGACCGTCCTCTTATAGATAATTTAAAAGAAATCGAAGAGGTCAAAAAGTATTTTCCCGACCATGCCGTCATCGCTTCACTGATGGTAGAGACCCGTGAACAGTGGATACAAATCATCAAGGACGTGGAAAACGCCGGTGCGGATGGAATCGAATTGAATTTCGGTTGTCCCCACGGCATGTGCGAACGTGGAATGGGTTCCGCCGTAGGTCAAGAACCCGCCGTTCTAAAAACCATTGTCGAATGGGTGATGGATGCCGCCAAAATTCCCGTGATTACCAAACTCACGCCGAATATTTCTGACATCAGAGAGCCCGGGTTGGCTGCCGTACAAGGAGGGACGGATGCATTGTCGTTGATCAATACCATCAAAAGTATCGTAGGAATTGATTTGGATTCTTATGCGCCTTATCCGATAGTGGATGGCAAAGGCACCAATGGTGGATACTGTGGACCGGCGGTCAAGCCCATCGCGCTTCATATGTTAAGGGAATTGGCTCAGCATGAGAAAATCACTAAAACCCCCATTTCCGGTATCGGAGGAATCGAAACTTGGAGAGATGTCGTGGAATTCATCCTACTAGGAGCTTCGTCGGTTCAAGTTTGTACCGCCGTGATGCATTATGGATTCGGAATCGTCCGCGAAATGGAAGCCGGACTCATCCAGTTCATGAATGAAAAAGGATACGATACGATTTATGATTTCGTAGGCAAGGCATTGCCGAATGTGGTAGAATGGAAAAACCTGAATTTAAAACACAAAGTGGTCGCCAATATCGATGCGGACAAATGTATCGGTTGCCAATTGTGTTACATCGCTTGTGATGACGGCGCCCACCAAGCCATCAAAATCACCGAAGGAAACCGCATACCCGAAATCATTGATGAAAATTGTGTCGGGTGTAATCTATGTTCCCTCGTTTGTCCGGTAGAAGAATGTATTACCATGGAAAAACGAGACGATGGAACACAACATCTCACCTGGGCCGAACGAACGGAAGCGGATACCATTCCCACCGATTTTAATGACGACAGAGCCGGTGGAAAAGGACACTTCGTACCGACTGTCCAAGATGCTTTGAAACATCGGAAGGGGTAGGGGATAAGTTTCGATTCGATAATAAACAGGAGGAGGCCGCCTAGACTGGCGGTCTCCTTTTTTAATTTACTCAAAATGAAAGAATGAGATGAGATTATTTTTTTACAACACCTTCACGATGCAATACCTTCCCCTTCTTGTCCTTGATAATAACCCAATACAAACCGGTTTTTAAGTTTCTCATGTCTATATTGCCTACCTCTGAATTCGGTTGTTGAATATTGATATTCAATGTTCTTCCTAATACATCCAAGAGTTCGATTTTTGCGTCTTCAACTGCATTCAAATCATTTGAACTGAACTGGATGTGAAGTGTATGCCCTACCGGGTTCGGGTGAATTGCGATTTTGTTATTGGATTGAATATCTTCCATTTTCCGTGTTCCATGGCCATGATGATGCTCGGCAGAATGGTCATGTCCACATGTAAAAGGCTGACCGAATAAAGAAGCACTTCCTTTTTCGTCCGCTTGCCGGAATTCTGACAAATCTTCCCAACATTCAAAGCCATTTCCTACATGGAACCCTCGGTCTGAAAAACAATTGTTCTCTCCCAAATTCCACTCCGAATCGAGGTCGGAAATGGTCAAATCCCTACAAGTGACATAAAGTTCAGGGTTTATGTTTAAATCCAAGCAACCTATGTTTGGATTTGCATGGAATCCGGGTGTTAGTTTAATGGCTCTATTGGCGTCATAATTAATGTCACCCTTGACGTCGGTGTTTGCAGAGGATTCAATAGTTTCGCCTTCAGTATTGATTGCGGTGATATCACCGGACAAAACAACAATGGGGCCTTGTACTGCTTCGCTACAAATATGAACGATGTCGTCACTTTGTAAAAGAAGGGAAGAAATATAACTACTTGGATCTTCAAGTCCACAATGCATATAACTCAATTGACTCGATGTAAAAGTTTTATGGAGATTGTTTGAGTTGTAGCTCATCGTACTATTGTTGTTGTCTTTCGTTAGCGGGATACCAGGATATCCTTCAGTATTCATAAGTATAGAATTAGTAGAATCACTATGCCATAATCCTAAAATATGACCTATTTCATGGTTTAATAAAATAGCGAACTGATCGAGAACAGTACATTTAATAGAGTGATACTTTCCGGGAAACCAAGGGACATCATCTCGGAGTTTTGAAAGTTCACCGATTCCAACCAAATCCTTGTAAAAGGAGTAGTAATTTTGTATTAGGGTATGTCCATGGTATGATGATGATGTATTTTTTATTGCTATTCCTCCCCATGCGGTTCGTAATATATCGTCTGGAATAATTTCAGTAGGTTTGTCGACTAATGCGAGGTTGGCTTCTTTTAAGCAAGATGTATATTCAGGAGGGTCGTTTAGTAAAAAAATATTTAATACTTCGTTTGGATGGGCGTTAAAGTTATCAAACCAAAAAAGATTGTCGGAGTCGGTTACTTCGGGCCCTGGAAAAAAAGGACATGAAGGACTTCCTAATCCAGCTTCCAAAAAAGAGTAATATGAGTCTGATTCACTAACATTCCTGAAATAAATGCCATCTTGGTCGGGATCGTCGGAATCATTTTCAATTGGGAACAATACAAATCTTATTTTGGAATAAGGAAGGGGAGAAATGCATATCCCGTTGTCATCTCCTCCTCCATTTTCCGGTGGAATACAATTAGGAGCAACATTGCCAAAATCTGTGTTTACCCAAAACGTTTCATTAGACTTGTTTCAAGATAATGCATTGATAATCAAAAGTC
>JAHDCE010000324.1:0-1016 GCA_020630045.1 Saprospiraceae bacterium
TAAAGGATAGAATGTGCTTGTACATGTCAATTTGATTTAAATTATAAATTGGTTATTAGATTAATTCTTTCCATTGGGAAGCAAAGCGAATTGAGCCTCTAAAACTGAAGGGTGTTTTTTTATCGCCTCAAGGATGACAACCGCCGATTCCTTATCTTTTTCATGAGTGAACATCCATCTGTTTTCAGTTCGACTTAAGGGGCCTTTGAATTCCAATTGGTATTCCGATAAATCGGTTGCCACCTTTTTGCCCGAGACCCCTCTTTCCAAAAGGGCGTATATCATGGAGTATTCATACTTGTTGATTTCAGTTTCTTCTATCTTTTCTTGCTTGTTGAAAGAACCACAGGAGAGCATAGAAAACAGTAGAAAAAAGGGAAGGATGTAGTTAGTCATGGTTGGATGAATGTTTTAGAGTGCTAAAATACAGAACCTATCACCAATACAAGTCATATTCCGTCCTTTTTCAATTTGTAGTCCGGTAGAAGACAATTTAGGAGAGAACATTACAGGTCATTTCGATTATATTGCTGGCAAATTTAAAACTGAGCGCTTTTTTTGTAAGGTTAAGTCATATCCATTAGAAAAGGAATTGATAATAAGGCGAGAAAACAAAAGTGCTTAAACTAAAATTAAGCACAAACGTGACATTTAAATTTATTTTTTTCTAAATTGCATGAATCTCACCACTCAAATTCCCTTTTTAATAGTTGACTCTCCTGATTGTTAAGGAGTTACTTTCTTTTTTATGGAATAAATCCAAAGAAAGGTATGAGGAAAATTTTATTGGTTGAGGATGACTTGATTGACATCATGACGATGAAACGAATTTTCAGGAAACTGGAAATCGAAAATCAATTGGAAGTCAAAGAAAATGGCGAAGAGGCGCTAGAATGGTTAAGGCAAAATCGTAAAGAATTGCCTAAACTGATTCTATTAGACTTGAATATGCCAAAAATGGGAGGACTGGAATTTTTGGAACATACCAAACAGGATCCTGATTTTAAATTGATTCC
>JAHDCE010000324.1:1026-5535 GCA_020630045.1 Saprospiraceae bacterium
AATTCTAACCACCAGTAACGACCCTAAGGACCTGAAAGCCGGTTTTGAACACCAAGTAGCCGGTTATATGCTCAAATCCGTTGACCCGGAAGAATTTATAGATGTTGTCAACACTATTAGATTATATTGGGACATCAGTCAATTACCCTTTTGATTCTTTTAGGAGATGAAAGTACTTTATATAGAAGATGATTTGATTGACAGGTTGTTGTTTTCCCGTTTTGCCGAGAAGGCCGAAGGAGTTCAGCACTTAGTTGTCGAATCTTTAACCCAAGCAGAAGAAATAGTTCAAAAAGAAACTTTCGACATCATTGTGACCGATTATCATCTCGGTTTCGATACCGCATTTGATGTCATGGAAAAATTAGCAGGCAATTCGTTTTTCGTTCTTTCCGGGCTAGGGGAGGATGACCTCACAAATGAATAAACACCCGGGGTTAGTCGGACATTTCAAAAAACCATTGGAACAAATGGACTTTGATACCATTGTTCATTGGATTAAATCCAATTCAAATCAATAGATTTTATCACTGAATTTTTTGTACAAAAGACGAATGGTTATTTTGGGGATAGGCGAGGCATTCGCCAACAAGTATAGCCCTAGCTAAATTAACGGGTGTCTACTATTAAAAGATTAAATATTTAGATTGGGAATATTCAAATACAAATATCAATATGGAAATGAAGTGTTGGAGGGATTCGAATTCTCCCAACAAAAAAGAACCCGTGAGATAGGTCGGATATTCACACTATTGTCAATGATATTAATGGGATTATTGGCTTGGTTCGAATATCGGGATATCGGCCCCAATGCCATTTTTTGGATCAGAGGTGGATTGGCGATTTATTTATTGATATTCACCATTTCCGCCTTTACCTTTTTATCAGGTAGGTGGCTGGTCATTCTCTATGCACTAGGTCTATATTTAGGGATTTTACATTATTTTGTATTGTATTTATTATCGGAAGCCGGACATCCGATCATCAGTGAGGGAATGAAAGGTAATATCGGAATCGCATTTCTCATGGCAGTACTGATTGGGAGCGGACTATCTTTTGGAGGCCGACGATTCTTGTTATTTGGTTACGCAATATTCGTATTGGTATATAATTACTTTTTATTTGCGGACGACTTTATTGACCCCCGAATGGCCTTTACCATTAACACGGTTTTGATATTTACTTCCGTCGGTATTTATGCTTTCGAAAAAATAATATTTGATGGCTATGCCAATCATCAATTACTATTAAAGAGAGAAAATACATTAGTAAAGAAAAACAAAGAACTAGAAACAGTTACCGGATATTTGAATCGTTTTATCCGCGCCTTGTCACATGAGTTTAAAACCCCGGTCAATAGCGGATTAACTTCGATCGGAGCCCTAAAACGAAAATCCGAAATAGATGAAGAGTTTGGCTTTTATCTCGAAAAAGCTGATGATTCTTTAATACGGATTCATAGCTTGGTAGAGTCCTTATTCGTATTTTCCAAAATAGACGAACAAGGAGTTGCTGCGGAATCCATGTCATTAAAGGAAATTGTAAAGGAAGTAGCCGCTAAAGAAAAAGGAGGATTAGGATCGAATTATACGATTGAGGTGGATTTCCTTCCGGATAATATTGAATTTAATTTTGTAGGATACCGACATTTGATAAGGCTTTCCCTAGAAGCGTTGCTGTCAAATTCCATTAAATATTCCGACCCGGAAAGACACAATAATATTACGATAAGCCTACACGAAAAAGAACATGAAATTCACCTGATGGTACGTGACACAGGCATCGGGTTTGACGAAAAATACAAGGAGAAAATATTCGGATTGTTCCAGCGACTCCACGCCCAAAGTGAAATCCCCGGAGATGGTGTCGGTCTGGCCGTCGTCAACCGAGTAGCTCAACTACATGACGGAAAAATTGATGGAAAAGGACAACCCGGTATCGGCTCTGAATTTTCAATTATTTTACCTAGGCAAAAATAGGATAGTCGGATAGTCGGTGCTAATAATTATATCCTCCGGGGTTTTCCTCCAATTCAACACCCAAAGAAATGACAATCCTATTTACAAAATTGAAATAACTCGTTACCAAAGTCGC
Organism: Saprospiraceae bacterium; assembly: GCA_020630045.1. Lineage (GTDB taxonomy): Bacteria > Bacteroidota > Bacteroidia > Chitinophagales > Saprospiraceae > JAHDCE01. The sequence goes on from JAHDCE010000324.1 coordinate 3,121, forward strand.
ATCTAATATTTCTCGATCCGTGATGTCGGCGGCTTTCATTTTTTCGACCAAATGGTGCTCATTGACACGATGAGGAGATTGCGTCAAGCTAGCGGCATATTCACATAGTAATAAATCTTTTTCCGATAAATCCGCCGTCGTATAGTCCGCCCTTAATGCATTCGTCCTATCCATATCTTTCCAATAGGCATTCACTGCTTCAGCATGATGGATTTGACAATATTCACATTCATTCGCTTTTGAAACCACAACGCCTAACATTTCCCGTTGCCAACGTTTCAAGGGAGATTGTTTGAACATAATGGTCTTGTACAATTCCATATGTTTGACAATAGAATCCGGGTTTAAACTTTGGATTTTATGCACCTCCGCTATCTTTCCCCGACTCTTGGACAAACCATCATATATTTCCTTTAATTTACCTTCCGCTTCTTCGGGTTGTATGACTTTAATTTTTGCCATGATATTGATTTAAATAAGTAGCTTTTTTAAAGTTATGCAAATAAAGCCGGTGCGGATAAGCCGAATAAGCCCGAGGCTAAAATGATTAGCCAAAACCAAAGTAATCGTCTTTCAAATGACATGTATTTACGCATTTTTTGAATCTGATCCAGTTTGTAAAAATTAGAACTCATCAAAGGAGCCATCACGATTAGTATTCCGATTGTGATAACGGCAACCACCCCTCCGAAAAATGAAACCACACTACCCATGAATGATTCATACCTATAATCCAATAAGAATAAAAGGATGGAAAAAACCAACCCTACACCGCAAATAAGACTGAAAACGATTCTAAGCATAGTATATTTAAAAGCAATGCTTTCGGGAATAATTGAGACAAACTCATCTTCTCGGTCATCCGGACTATCTAATATTTCATCTTCTTGTTTCATTTTGAATAGATTTTCAAAATAGAGGTTTGATTATACTTATAGCAAAGTCGTCACCATGCAAACACCTACAATCGTCATGATAAGTAAACAAATCCAAAAGCCCAAAGTGAAATGAAAGGATGGGGCTATATATTTAGACTTGGATTTCCTCATTGTAAATACTGAACCGACCAGTCCTAATGCTGACCCTATAAACGCTAATATGCCTAATAGAAAAAAAGGCAATGCCTCAGGGTCTTCATTCACAGCTTCCATGAATGTACGGCTTGGGGTATTGCTTAATCCTTCGGTAAATAATATGAAAAATATAAATAGAAGAAACCCCGATCCAAGGAAGGAGAGCAGGCAAAAAATAAAAAAAAGAATCGCCGCATACTTCCTAGATTCCAACCATTCTTTTACAATGGGATGTTCGGTTGAATTCAAATCCATAATCGCATACTTTGTCTACCACACAGATTGGTAAAAGTGCCAACATATCAATGCACCGAAACATCCGGCGTAAACGCTTAATGCAATATAAAACGGACGTCCCAAAAATCGTTTCGAACGATTCGCCGCACGATTGATATGGGCGATCATACGTTTCAATACATTTCCTTTTACATCGTCATATGATAAATCATCCATGTTTTCTTCCGCTAGGAAATTCGTCATTGTTCCGACGCTCTTATTCAACCAATTTTTCATGGGTAATAATGAAAGGGCGTCTGAAACCCTAGGAAAAATAATCTCACGAATGGCTTTTTTGAAAAATTGGGTTCGGGTCAAATCACCGCCCTTATTTTCCTTATACAAATCATACATGTCATCCAGAGGAGAAATTAATCCGGAAAGCAATTCTGCGACAGAAGAAATAACGGAACCGGAAATGAATTTTACAAAACCGGTCAAAAGCAAAAAGATAAGCCCGATCAACCCACCGAATATGACGATTAATACCATCCACCAAGGCAATCCGATAAAATAACAACCGATCAGTGAACCGAAATAAATTAATAGTGCTACCAAGGCGGATTTAATGGCATTCACCGGAACGGATTTGGCTATGGTCCATAAACTCAGAGCCGCCGAAATAGGATTCATACCTTCGGCATCCTGATAACTATCCACAAACTCCTTGAACTTTTCATCATTCATAATGAAGGGCTATTTCTTTCCTAAGGCATTGATCAAAATATAATAATGAGTCGGATCGTCCGGTCGGTCGGTATGTATTTTTTTAATCCGTATCTCATCATATTCTTTGACCCGCTCCCGCATGTTTTGTATCAGACTTTCGTCCAATATCAACGCAGTGGGTTCAGGTTGTAAAAATAAATGTTGCAAGTGGTGGTCTTCATATGACAATTCCGGTTCCACACCTCGGAGTTGTGATAAATAATATACCACACTAGTCGGTTGCCCCTCGATTTTTGACAATACTATTTTTGTTCCGGGCCGGGTTTGTTCATCGATTTGGCGAGCGATTTCCTTAGATGAGTCAAACATACCCCCTAGGAGGGGATATATCAAACAG
>JAHDCE010000325.1 GCA_020630045.1 Saprospiraceae bacterium
GATTCTCCATACAATCCATCTTCGACAGGTGTTTCTTCTTCACCATTGCCAGTAGTTTCGGTTGTAGGTGTCGTACAAGCGAAAAATCCTAAAGAAATTACAAATATGAATGCGAAAAATTTGTTCATTTTCATTCCTATTAATAAGTTACACGAAATTAGAACACAAAGGTAATGAAAGAAAAGTTATTCATCCCATATCCACCCTCAGGTTATACCACCGAAAAATCCATCGAGGAAAGTTCGTCCTATTACAACTTCATGGACAAAAGGCGTTCCGTCAGGGAATATTCAAATCAACCGGTTGATAAATCGGTGATTGAAAACATTATTATGACAGCATCTTCTGCTCCTTCCGGTGCTCACAAACAACCTTGGACGTTTTGTGCCGTGAGCGACCCGGCCATCAAATCCGAAATCAGGAAAGGTGCGGAACAAGAAGAATACGAAAACTATCATGGTAGGATGTCTGAAACTTGGCTCAAGGATTTGGCTCCTTTAGGTACGGATTGGAACAAACCTTTCCTAGAAATCGCTCCTTGGCTCATTATCATGTTCAGAAAGTCGTATGACATGGAAAACGGTCAAAAAAAGAAAAACTATTACGTCCAAGAGTCAGTCGGTATCGCGGCCGGTTTTTTGATTTCAGCGATTCACCATGCAGGTTTGGTCACCTTGACGCACACACCCAGTCCGATGAACTTCCTAGGAAAAATCCTAGGACGACCGGACAATGAAAAGCCGTTCCTCCTTCTTCCGGTCGGTTATCCGGCAAATGATGCGATGGTGCCCGATTTGACCCGTAAGCCCAGTGAAGAAGTGTTGATTTGGCATTAATCTTCACCAAGAAGCTTCTAAAAAATGTTAAGATAAGTTAGAGTCGGATGCAACCTTGAACCGATTTTATCCTTCTTCGTCTAAAGGAATGTGTGCCGGAACTTCCCTCATACATCATTTTTGTAATGGATATTAAAATGATTATATCAATGAATGGAATTACTACAATTTGGCTCTTCCTTATTACGCTATTCCTTTCCGGTTCTTTCAACAATTTTGTCATCATTTCTGAACAAGGGGTAGGACAGGCAAAATTGAATGTATCCACTTACAAGGAGGTAAAGAAAATGTTTCGGGGAGGAAAGACAACCAAACATGTCCGCGGCGGTAAGAAAGTGACTTATAGTGCCAGAATGGCAAACGGCGATTCCAAACCCATGACACTAAAGCTCAAAAAAAAGATTGCCCGGACTTATACAATAAAAAAGCAGGGAATTTCTTTCTATTTCAATAACAATAATACACTTAGTTCCATTTCGGTCTGGGGAAAAAATAAATTTCAAACAGATAAAGGCATTATTGTAGGTGAAAGCACATTTCATGATTTTGACAATGCATATGGTAAAACTCAGTTTGAAAGAATCGGTTCGAGATGGGTCAAATCACATAAAAATCTTATTTTTTATGCGGATGCATCCTTAAAAGCCTCAGAACATTCCCGCCCCGCCGAAACAATGAACCGTTTAACGATTAAGGAAATTAAAATATTAATTAACTGATGGCGATCAAGGCAAAAATGAACAAATTATACTTCCTAATTATTTCCGCACTACTTTTAAGCTATTCGGCGGAAGCCGCTTATATCAATTTCAACATTACCAGTCCCGCCAATCCGGATATCCAACTCATATACGATATTCCCGGACAAAAGGATCGCAAAATATTGCGATTGAAATTAAGAGAAGGAACCGCGAATGTTCAATTGGACATCCGCTCCAATACGATAATCGATGTTTTTCATGGCGACAACGCTTTCAAAATATTCCTGCGTCCTTCGGACGATTTAACAGCGGCATTCGACGGGCTTTCGCCCAAACAAACCTTGCGGTTTTCCGGTTCTGGACAAGAAAACAATCAATTATTGGCCGATTATGTTTCTTATTTCGTCGGAGCGGAAGAATGGAAATACAGAGGTGCATATTTGACATCCTATATTCCTTATGCCACTCACGATAAAGCGGGAGCGGTTTCTCCGGTAGAATACTTCCAATGGATTCAAGGTCGCAAATCAGAAATGGAAAACTTCTTGGTAACCAACATGTATGCGGGAAGCGCTTCTTCTGATTTAAAAACATATCTCAGAGATGAAATCAAATACAATATTGAAACGGATAAATTGGCTTACTTCTTAATCAATAAAGACAAAATGGGGCCGGGTGATTTCAATCGTTTAAAAACACATTATATCGGCAATCAACGCGTAGGATTCATGGACAATGATTTAATTAAGCATCCGGCTTATGTCAATTTTATTACGACTTACGCCCATTATTTGTACTTACCGAATGACATCTACAATCATGAAGTCGCCCTTCAATATTACAACTTGATTGAAAAGAATATGATGGGCCGAGCCAAGTATTTTTTGCAATCCAAATTGATGACCAGCGTTTTCAATTATGAAAACGACACGGACTTGGCCGCTAAGAAATTTTCATCATTTAAAAAGAATTGTCCATACCAAGAATATGTGGACAATATCACCGAAATCTATGGCGGTGCCATGACTGATGTGCCGGATGCGCCGGCTCCGATATTCAAATTTTACAACAAGGACGGAAGTACGGCTGATCTTAGCGCTTATCGCGGTAAAGTCGTGTTTATCAGTGTTTGGGCGAAGTGGTGCAAGCCTTGTATCAAGAATTTTGAAAAGTCGGAATCTATCCGAGCGCAACTGAAAAAAATGGGCGTGGTATTGCTCAACGCTTCTATCGACAACGATGATATGAGTTGGAAATCCGCCTTGTCCATGTTCAATCCATATGGAACGAATGTGCGGGTTACGGATGTGCGTGGGTTCAAGCAACAGTATGGTATTTCAACCATTCCGGCTTATTTCATCGTTGACAGACACGGCAAACTCGCTTACCTTTCAGATGATACCAATCGCGATTTAATTCAGGAGTTCAGGGATATCCAACAGCGGTGATTCATATTCGATTTTAGGATCGGTCGAAGCGGATTTCAAATACAATATTATCCTTATTTCCGGCATCTACCATTTCGGGAAGAAGTTTGAAGTTATTCCTCAACAACAGGTTTTTGGATGGTTCATTGTTCCTGTGGGTGTATGCCAGGATTTTATCCAGTTTCAAGATATCGCGACCGAAATCGAGCACTGCTATAACGGATTCATTCATGATTCCTTGTCCTTGATATTCGGGTGATAAATCATATCCTAATTCGGCTTGTTTGAGGTCTTCGGAAAAATTCCATAAACAAATACTACCCTTCATTTTCGGGTTATCGTATCCTGCGACAATCCAATAACAAATTTTACCGGTCGTGATTTCATTTTTCATTCTTGAAACAAAAGCCAAAGCCTTTTCCTTGGTTTCAGCAGTCGGTCGATTCACGTACTGATTGACGATAAGGTCTGTTCTTAGATATGATACCATATTCCAATCCGATTCATTCGGTGCCCTTAAAATCAATCTATTGGTTTTGATATTGGTTTGTATCTTCATAAAATCCGGTTCAAAGATCATGGAATAAATACAAAAGCCACTCCAAAATTGAAGTGGCTTTCTATTTTTTTCGAAAGAATATGATTTGTAACAGACAAAAAATAAGTTGTCGATTTGAAAATCGTAATTTTTAGTTTAGACGAGGCAATTTTTGAAGGAATAGCAGGGCTATTGCTGAAAAAATTAACGAAGTATAAACTAAAAAGAACATAAGTCAAATCGCAAAGTTATTATTTGATTGTTACTTATTTGGTTGAATTTTTAAGGCAGGCAATTTGGTCAATGAAGAAGTCCAATTCATAAACTTCGTAGTCTTCATATCCCAGCCCCCAAACAACACGCAAACGATCCACTTCGGATTCGCGTAGGAGTCGAATCGCACTTTTATCCAGGCCATAAAAGCCTTTGTAAACGGTTGTATTGGCTACTTGGTTGACTTCTCCGGAATCGGTAGCACGATTGCGGAGGGTCACGGTTGACCCGTCCATCAATTTCACCAATATTTTACTTCCTTTTTCCAATTCGCCATACTCTTCGGGCGCCTCGCTACTGGATAAGGTAAATGTAAGGGCCAAGATGTATTCTTTTTCATCGACCAAGGAAAGGAAACCTTCACAAACCATGAAATCTTTTCCTTTTACAATTGCTTCGACTTGCTCATCGACAAAAGTGAACAACACTCTCTTTTTCGTTCCTCTCTTTCTTTTACCATTAAACAAATCGACATCGTCGAATGCCATTTCACAAGGTGTATCGTAATTTCCGGCGAACTCCGTTCCTTGTAATCGTGACAATTCGGCACTTCTTCTTTTGGCTTCCTCTAGGTTTTGAGAATAGTCCACATCTTTTCCGGCCTTGATTTTTTCTAGTTGCTTTTTGAAATCGGCTTTGGCCGCATCGGCATCTATTTCCTTTTCATCTTTTTTGGTCATTGAAGTAATCCTATCTTTTAGGGAAGGACTCTTTTTAGGATCCGTTTCCTTTTCCGCTTTTTGGGCGAGCGCTATTCTTTGGTTTTCCAATTTGTTGTATTGGGTCATGAACGGTTGTCCATCCAAAGACAATAGTTTTTTATAGGACTTCTCCCTTTTCTCGACATCTTTCCTCAAATCTTTGGCGTCTTTCAATGTACTTTTAAGACGCTTGAGTTTGGCGTTGTGAGAAACTTCCTCGCTCCTAGTTTTAGGGAATTGCCCGGCTTTTCTGGCCATTTGGATTTTGGATTCATATTCCTCCAATTCCTGCTTGGCGATTCTCTCAGACATTTTAGCATCTTCGAGTTCGATTCGAATTTGGTTTAACGTAGCAGAAGCATCCTTTTTGGCTTTGGCCAATTCAATTTTGAAAACCGCGGCTTGGGTCGCCTTATCCGATCCGTCTTTGATTTTACTCTCTTCGGTATCGTATTCCCAAGAACCGTCAGGATATAGGATGATCTTTTCACCTTTATCGTTAACGGCTTTGATTTGGGCTGTCATCCCTTCTGTGAGGAAGGCGGTCAAAATGATAGCCAAGAATATTTGAATAATGAATTTCATAAGAATATACTTATTTTGCAGCACAAAAATACATCTAACTTAGAGAAGCACCAATCCATTTGAATGGCAAATTCATTAAAGATCATTTAAAGCCATAGTAATTGGATGTAAATATCAATAAATATGAAACGACTCCCTTTAATTTTTCTTACGATTTTATCGACATTAATTTATATGTCTTGTGATCCAGACGCCATGACAGTAAATGACAATACCAAGTATCAGCCCGGTGATATCATCCCGGTGACCTATCCGGAGACTAGAAAAGACACTACCATAATAGATGACTTTTTCGGGACAAAAGTTGCGGATCCTTATCGTTGGTTGGAGGATGACATGTCTTCTGAAACCAAGGAATGGGTACAGGGGCAAAATGATGTGACTTTCGATTATTTGGATAAAATCCCTTATCGGGAAGAAATCGAAATGAGGTTGCAAGAACTTTGGAACTTTGAAAAA
>JAHDCE010000326.1 GCA_020630045.1 Saprospiraceae bacterium
TTTTCGAGCTGACCGATTGTGTCCGGCAAATATCGAATACTGTTTTCACTCAAAGCAATTCTCGTAACTGAGCTTAATTTGCCGATAGCGTCCGGAATACTCCTTAATAAATTCATGCTCAAACCCAATTCTTCCAATTGGATAAGGTCGCCTATTTCTTGAGGAATCTCCCAGATTTTATTGATGTCTAAGTACAAGTTTTTGAGATGAGAGAGGGAACAAATCTCCACTGGAAAGGCATTATAGTTTTCATCCATTAAATCCATTTCGGTTTCCAAAAAGAAATCAATGAAATCTTCATGTTGTAAACCGTCTTTGGAATTGATTTCCTTATAGGGTTTCAAATAAGCTTCAAACCTGTCAGCGTAAATTTCTTGCTTTCCGATTTCAAAAGCGAGTTTGATATTCACTTCATCTCTTGAATGAAGTAGTTTTTTTAAATTCTCAAATTCCATGATAATGGTATTTTGGGGTGTTTAGAATGGAAGATCGTCTACTATTGTCACCTCACAATTATTTGGCCAAGGGCCTGCGGATTTTAAATAGTCAATTGGTATTTCTGTTCCTATGATATATAAATGTTCTAATTTTTTTAATTGGAATAAGCATTTGGGGATTTCTGTAAAGGGATTGCCGGAAATGTTCAAATATTCCAATGACTTCAATTGGCCTAATTCTTCTGGTAGGGAAGTTAAGTTATTATCACATAAATTTAGACTTTTCAATTCTTTTAATTGATTTATTTCTTTGGGGATTGTGTTGATGGAATTATAGGATAGGTTCAGTTTCTTTAGTTTAGAATAGGTGCAAATATTAGCGGGGAACGATGGTAAATTACAATCTTGGATTCCTAGTTCTTCTATTGGGGTCTTACTCGAAGGTTCGAAGGTTCGAATAATTTTGCATTGGGATAGTTTTAATATTTTCAATTCGGGTAAATCCAATAGGTGCGCGGGGATTTCATTAACCGGATTTTTCCGAATTAGTATTTCAGTTAGTCGAGCTGCTGTTGCTATTGAATTCGGGATATTTTTCAACAAGTTTTCGCTTAGGTTTAATGTTTTTAGATTAGGTATTTTACCGATGACCTGAGGTATCGACTTCAGGCGATTCCTTTTTAATGAGAGATGATTTAATCCTTCCATATTCTGCATTGTTTCCGGGAGGGTTTCGATTCGATTGAAGTTTAAAGACAATTCGGTCAATTGATTCATTTGTCCTATTGACACAGGTAGGGTTTTGAGAAAATTGTTCGATAGGTTTAATTCGGAAACGGCACTTAACTTACCAATGGATTCCGGCAAAGCGACCAAGTGGTTTTGTGTGATATCTATATGTTTGAGTTGTTTTAGATTTCCTATTGACTCCGGCAGTTTTTTTAATTTATTTCCTTGTAATCCAAGCAGGTCAAGATGAATTAATCCACCTATTGAATTTGGAAGTTTTTCTAATCGATTATATCCTAGATTCAATAATTTGAGTTGTCGTATTTCTCCTATGGAATTGGGGAGTTGACTTATCTTGTTTCCACTCAAGTTCATTTCTTTGACTTCCTGCAAATTTCCAATCGTTTCCGGTAACTCTTTGACTTGATTATTCTCGATGTCCAGGATTTTGAGGTTGACTAGTCGCTCTAGTTGGTAGGGTATATATTCAACATTGTTGTAAATAGTCAATTCTTTCAATTGACGTAAACTAAAGAGTTCTTCAGGTATTTCGGGAGTTCGCTCATAGGCGAATTGTAAAGAAGTCGTGGTGAAATAATCAATAACCGAATCGAAACGTTCGAGTTTTTCATGTAGCTTTTTGACTGGGGCAATCAATGATTCAAAGTACTCCGCATATTCCTTCTGTTTCCCGATTTCGAAAGCGACAGCTACACTTGCGGGGTCTCCTGAGTAAAGAAGTTGGGTGAGATTTTCGAATTCCATGACTCAAAATAAACAAATTTCAATCTTATGACATATGTATTAATAGCGAAATATGTCGGGGCTTCTGTTGAATTTCCCCAATGAAAAGCGTATGTTTAGCATTTCGCATCAAAATCACTGAAAGAAAACTAAAGCATGAGCCTACTCCTCCTAGAAAGGTTCAAATCATATCCTGATGAAAAACTGATAGCCATGGTGACCGTAGACCGGGACGCCTATGCACACTCTTCTATTACCCTAATCAAAATGATATTAAAGGAAAGGGGAGTCGATCTTGGAAGCCTGGGCATTCAAGATGAGAGAGATGTAGAAGAGGAATTGTCAAAGCTGAAACAAAAAGCCAACTTGACGGATAAGCCTGATAAAGAAAAGGTTGAACCTCCAAATTCTGGAAAGGATGATTCCAATGAAAATCAACCGGATAAAAAGAAATCCTTTTTTGGAAATTTATTTTCCCGCAAAAAAGATAAAAAATAACTTAGGATATGGCACCCGCCGACAATCATGGAAAAATCCGGGAACTGCTCACCGCTAGTGAAATTTTTCGGGAATTCACGCCCGAAGAACTGATGGAAATCATCAAGATATCAACCATAACTTCCTACCAAAAAAACGAAAAAGTCTATTCCGAATCCCAGGAGGCTAATTACTTGTTTTTGGTCGCAGAGGGACAATTCAGACAAGTTTTTTCAAAAATTAATGAAATTGAATATTCTCGGGGAGATTTATTCGGGGAGATAGGAATCATCAATAACTCCCTTCGTCCGGGAACGGTGACGGCTATCGAAGCTGCGGAGGCAGTGACCATTTGTGGGGTAAGTTTGTTCAAGCATGAATATATAAAACCGGAATTGACCCTCAAAATCGTCCGAGCCATCGCCCGCAAACTGACCCATTACCTGACATCAGACCGACAACAACTTTCCACTAGAAACCTCATCCTTCATGGTGAGGATGAACATGTCGAGTTCAAGTCCACGCTCCGGCATAATTTGAAGCTAGGCAAAAAAGACAATGCCGTTCAATTCGCCAGTTTGAAAACCATCGCCGCTTTTCTAAACTCAGAAGGGGGAACACTTTTGATTGGAATCGGAGATGATGGTGAGATCGTCGGAATCAAACAGGATGCATTTGAAAATCACGATAAATATTTATTGCACCTGACCAATTTGATTAAAAGTAAAATCGGAACCTTATTCATGCAATTCGTCGACCTTCATATTGTTCCTATGGAGGATAAGTTTATCGTTCGTATTGATTGCCTTCCGGCAAATGAACCCGCTTATTTGACCAAGGAAGGAAAGGAACATTTTTTCATCAGAACCGGTCCGGCGACCACCAGCTTAAGCATTAGTCAGACCGTTGAATATATCCAAGGACATTTCAAACAATTCAGCTCCCGATGAATTTAGTTCAACGCTTGGCCTCCCTTGCTACTGGTAGGTTGATATGGATGTTGGTCGGCCTCAATTTAATCAATCTTGGATTTTTTCAATACTATTATAGTCGCATCAACCACCTAGGAGGAAAATCATTAATTTACCCGGATACAACATTCGGATATACCCCTCAAGAGTTATATGGAATATTCGATGCGATGACATCAAATGGTAGACCTTTGTATGCTTTTATGGAGGGAACGGTTGATATGGTTTTTCCTATTGTTTATGGTGCTTTGTTCTTTTTCTTATTGATTTATACATTGACAAGAAAAGCCCGTCTTAAATCAATATTAAGTTATTTGATTTGTCTTCCTCTACTAGCTATCGGATTCGATTATGTCGAAAATATTAATCTCATACAATTGGCCAATTCCTTTCCGGAAATGTCTGAAGGTAAAATCAACTTTACATCTTGGATGACTAAGGGAAAATGGATGTTTTTAATTGGGACTTTAATTGCAATAATTACTTTGTTATTTATTCCGTCAAAACAAAAGCCCCGGCGAAGTAGCCGGGGCGTAGGGGGATAATCAAAACGCAAATCACCCGAAGTGATAATTTATATGATGATGATTCATTGACCACCTGATTATATTTCTATTCATTAGAAGGCCCAACCGATAGAGAACAAAACTTTTTTCTCACGATCATTGAAGTCGAAATCCTGTCCTTGGAAATGGATGTGGTCACCGTACCTTTCTAGGTTGCCTTCATATTTGAAATCCAATACGAATTTCCAAATATCTAATCCGATACCGGCTTGCCACCCTAGGGCGAAACTTTTGAATCTGGATTCGAATCCATCTACATCAGTGATGTCTGACCGGCCTCCGAAATTCATTGTGGTCGTTGCTCCCGCTCCGATTCTCAACGGTCCGAATTTGAATCCGGTCATGATGGGGAGTTCCAAACGGTTGTAGCTCTCGGTGACCAATTCTTTATAGGGCGTTGCACTTTTCAAATCCGTTAATTCGAAATCAGTACGAGTCGTATTGAATAATAACTCTGGTTGGATAAAACCGCGTTTTCCCATTTTGATTTGGGCAAAAGCCCCGACATTCAAACCATACTTGGCATCTTTTACTGCTAAAGAAAATTCTTGTGCGGATTCCCTTCCTGTAATCAAGAGGTCATCCGGTTGGACATCAGAAGTATTCATTCCTATTTTTACACCCCATTTTGTTTGAGCGAAAGAAGAGATGGATAGTAGTAGTGCCAAGGAGAACAAAATTGACTTTTTCATCGGTTATTAGATTTAGACATTTGTGGGAAAATACCCTTTTTTGTTTCGGATGATTTAGAAACGGCACCCTTTTCCCACATCTTATTTTCATAACCGGAACTTAACCGTTTTTAGGAGAATTTAACGAAACAGGTACAATATTGACAGATTCCTCTTCCTTGGTGGTGGATAGGTAGTGCCAATGATTGTACCTTTGTATAGAAAATAGAACAAATGAAAATTACGTACGCAAATTATATAGCCAGTTTCCCGGATGTTCGAAAATGTCCGGAACCCAAAAAACCGGAATATGCCTTTATCGGTCGTTCGAATGTCGGAAAGTCTTCCTTAATCAATTATTTGACGGGAAAGAAAAAACTAGCGAAGACATCCGGCCAACCCGGCAAAACGCAAATGATCAATTATTTTGAAATCAACAATAGTTGGTACTTGGTCGATTTGCCCGGATACGGATATGCTAAAGTGTCGAAAACCAAGCGTCGAGAGTTTCGCAAAATGATTGAGGACTATATGCTCAAGCGCAAATCCCTGATGTGTTCGTTTATTTTAATAGACGCCAATGTTTCTCCTCAAGAAGTAGATTTAGAGTTTATCAATTGGTGTGGTGGAATGCAAATACCCTTTGTAATCTGTTACACGAAAATGGATAAATCCAAAGAAGCCGAAGTAGAGGCGAATATCGCCGCCTTCCGGGAAAAGATGTTGGAAGAATGGGAAGAAATGCCTCGGGAATTCATGACATCCGCCAATAACAAGGTCGGTGCCAAAGAAATATTGAAAATGATTAGGGAAGTCAATGAGGAAGTAGGGGTGAAGTATAAGCCGTTGTGATAAGGAAGAAACTTATTTTTAGAACCGTCAATGATTTGAATTTGCAATCGTTTGTTCAAAAACATCCTC
>JAHDCE010000327.1 GCA_020630045.1 Saprospiraceae bacterium
ATCCGCTACTCCCACAGTGAGGACGGAATCGTCAGTGAACTTGTTTCTTTTGGTAAATAAGTCGAATTTTTCGGTTTTCACGCTTCTCCATTCGCGGATAGAACCGATGATGTCTCCTGCTATTGCTCCTATCATATAAGTTAGTTTTGATTTAAAACAAAGGTATAGTTTAGAAACCAAACTAATAAGAGAATAATTCCCAAGCATCTAAAATTTAACAAAAAAGCCGCCTCGAAAATTCGAGGCGGCTCATATTCATTCGCCGAAAGGCGATTGTCGTGAATTACTTCAACAATTTGGAAGCGGCCACTTCACCGATTCCGGTGTTTTGAACCAACTCCATCAACTCGCCGACGACACCTTTGTCAGAATCGGATACTTCCGATCTCAACTTCAACATCAAGGCGGCCATGCTCAAGTTTTTGATGTCATCCGTTCCGAATCCGGCACGGCCGGTCAATTCCTTGATACGGTCAAGCAAGTTTCCGCCTCCGTTCAACAAATTACCTTTCAAGGACGTCAAGGTTGAGCTGTTGTCGAACAAGCGATCTACTCCTTTCCCTTGGTTGATGGCCTTCATGATATTGTTGACGAAGGTTTCTTCCCCTCCTACAATATCGATGTTGGCCGACTTGAAGGCTTCCGCCAATGCAAGAGCTTGAGCTTCGGCGATGCTTTTCTGGATATCGATTTGAGCCAATTTGACCGCTTTTTCGACTTCCAACTTCAACTTGAACTCTTCGTGCTCTTTGCCGACTCCGTCCAACTTCTTCATCGCAAGGGCTTTCTCTTCGACACCTTTGGCTTCGGCGATGGCTTTTTGCTCCATCACTTTGGCTTCCGCCAAACCGATTTCTTTGGTTCCCTTGGCTTCCGCCAATGATTTTTTCTCGATGATTTCCGCTTCGGCGGATCCTTGCTTTTTCAAAGCGTCCGCTTTGTGTTCGATTCCCTTCGCTTCAGCGATGGCTTTCTGCTCCATCACTTTGGCTTCAGTCAAACCTTCCAATTCCTTGGCTTTCGCTTTGGCTTCGATGACCTGAGCTTCGGACAATCCGATGGTCGCTTCTTCAGCAGCTTTAGCTTCGGCAACGATTTTTCGGGCTTCGGCTTCCTTCTCTGAGGCTTTCATTTCCGCTTCGGCATCAATCAACATTTTCTTGGCGTTGATTTCTGCGGCTAGGCGCTCGGCTTCCGCTAACTTCTCCTTTTCGATTTTCACGGACTCACCGGACTCGATCGCTTTTACGATGGCGACTTCCTTACTACGATTGGCCTCGGCGATAGCTCGGGTGGATTTTCTCTTCTTCTTCAACCACTTTCTTCTCCACCATGACACGCTCGCGAATCACATCTTGGATGTTCTTCTTCTCCTCTTCAACGGCACGTGTTTTCTCGATTTCCGCTAAGGTTACGATTTTCTCCTTTTCTGTCTGCTCTAGCAAACGGTCTTTGTCCACTCGCTCGTTTTCGACAGCTTCGGTACGCTCCTTGTTCTTAGCAGCAACAATCACTTGGCGCTCGCGGTTTTCCTCAGCTACCTGAAGTTCTTCTTCCGTTTTGATACGGACCATCTCGGAACGAAGCCTTTCTTCTTCATTTACCTTGCTGATTTCCGCTTCTTCACGTGCTTTGATGTTTTGGATTTCACGCTTTTGGCGTTCTTCCTTTTCGGCTAATTGACGGTCGTATTCAAGAATCGCCTCTTTGGCTTCGACATCTTGCTCACGGATGGTTTTTTCTTCTTCCCTTCGGATGAAGTTCGCTTTCACACGCTGAGCTGCGGTCAATTCGGTGATTTTCTTGATACCTTCAGCATCCAAGATATTGGTATCTTGAAGGAATCCTAGCGGAGTCTGCTCTAGGTAATCGATGGCACAGTCATCCAAGTTGTAACCGTTCAAGTCGCTTCCGATAATTTCAAGGATTTCTTGCTTGAACTCCTCACGCGAATCGTACAGTTGGGCGAATTCAAAACGCTTTCCGGCAGTTTTCAATGCCTCTGAGAATTTGGCTTCAAAAAGGTTTCTCAAAATCTCAGGATCGGATGCCCTTTTTGTTCCGATGGTTTGGGCCACATTCAAAATGTCCTCCTTACGTTTGTTTACACGAACGAAGAATACCACTTTGATATCCGCTCGGATATTGTCTTTACAAATCAATCCGTCTTCTTTCATCCTTCCGATTTCGATGGTCTTTACAGACAAATCCATGAGTTCCTTCATTTGAAATACGGGTATGACAACCATTCCTCGATCGAATTCGACTTTAGAACCTCCTGCTCCTGTCCTTAGGATGGCCATTCCTTGCGGAACTTTTTGGTAAAATCGGCTGATTAAAAATAAGAGTCCGACGATAATGATCACTATTGACCCTACGATAACTCCAATCATTGATGCTCCCATTTCTTTCGGGTTTTAGGTATTAATTAATAGGTTTTTTATTAGATGTTATCACGAAAATTTGAGTATTGCCAAACCGTTATTTTAGAAATCATCTTCGTTATTCCCCTTAAACGTAGCTAGGGCTATGCTTTGCGGCGAATGCCTCGCTTATTCCAAAAATAACGATTCGTCTTTCATACAAAAAATTTCGGGATAACATCTATTCTAAAAGTATGTTCTGAATCGATGTTACAAAACATCAACCAAGTAATAATTCTTTTCTGCGACCTGCTCCATAACAACAATGGACCGACCTTTATTTAAGGCATCTTCTTTTGATGAATCCGCCAATCTTATTTTTAATATATGAACATCGCCTTCGATATTAATTTCGGCTTGTCCAGGTTTACCTTTTGAAGTCTTCAATATAACTGTTCCGGTATAACCGGCATAATTGATTCCGTCAACTCCACCGCCCATCTTTTCAAAGAGGGGAACCAAAGGTGTCGTCAAGAATTTCGTGATGGTCAATCCCAAGAAAAGAATCGGGATGAACATCGCCAAGGCGATTCCGATGTTTCCTCCGAACAAGTAGAAATTGGACAAAACCCCCATCACCCACATACTTAATGAAGTCAAGGAAAAGATGATCATGAATGGAATCTTCCCAAAGTTGAAGAATGCCAAGAATGAAGAAAAGCCGCTCATTCCTGAAATATCCCCGTCTACATCCATATCCACATCTACGTCTACATCTATATCAGCATCAACATCCAAATCAATGTCGATATCGATCATATCCATATCCAAGGCTCCGATGATAACGAATATCCAGTAGAGCAAGGAAAGACCCAATAATACCGTATATATGATATTGTAGGCTTGTATGGTTTCCGTCCAAAGTTGTAACATGGCTCTATTGTTTTCAGCGAGGAATAATGATTTCTCCGTAAACGGGTCGAAAATACGAACTTGATTTTGTTTAAGGTACTTTCTGTATCGTTTGTATTAACAAATTCTAAAAATAGTGTTCAGGAATCAACTTTTCTCGGTAAATCCAAGGGGAAATTCGATGAAGGGAAATAGAATGAAATCCGTTTTTCAATGGATTTTGTTCAAAAAGTGAAACGAGTCGGACTCAATCATAAATGCTCCGCAATCTATGTCTTCATTATACATCTTTAATCTCAGGACGTTTGTCTGATATATAAGGCTATTGGTAGTTTGATTCCATGAATTTAACAACCCAACCACGAACAAAATGTCTATTGAACATGTATCTCTTTAGTCATTTCCAATAGGAAAAAGAAAAACCGACCATTATGAGGATTTTTACTATCGTATTTTTTTTAATTCTATTTCATTATTCCGGCTTGACCGGACAGAATATCATCGGAAAAGTAATCGACAGTGATAACCAACCGGTTTCTTTCGCCAATGTCATTCTAAACTCGGCAATTGACAGTAGTATGGTCAAGGTCGCCAATACAGAAGATGACGGATCATTTATAATACCGGCTGTGTCCCAGGGTGAGTATTGGATTGAAGTCAGCTTCGTCGGTTTACCTGACTTCAAATCGGATATTTTCAAACTATCTGAGAAAGGCGACTTGGAACTGGGCGAATTGACTATGGGACCGGTCGACAATGAATTGGTAGAAGTCACTGTTGAAGCCACCCGACCCATCCTGGAAGTCAAGGCGGATAAATTGGTCTTTAATGTCGAAGGAAGTGTCAATGCGACGGGTAGCAACGGCTTGGAATTGTTGCGAAAGGCACCGGGAGTCGTTATTGACAACGAAGAAAACATCGCTTTGGCAGGAAAAAGCGGTGTGATGGTATATATAGATGGTAAGCCTTCACCATTAAGGGGAGATGAACTGTCTAATTATTTGAAAAGTATCAATAGTACTGAAATTGATAATATTGAAATTATAACCAATCCTTCCGCTAAATTCGATGCTCAAGGAAATGCGGGTATTATTAATATCCGGATGAAGAAAGACAAACGACTCGGAGCCAATGCAACTTTGAATGCAGGATTTGCCTCAGGAGAAAC
This sequence comes from Saprospiraceae bacterium, assembly GCA_020630045.1. GTDB lineage: Bacteria > Bacteroidota > Bacteroidia > Chitinophagales > Saprospiraceae > JAHDCE01. The sequence goes on from JAHDCE010000327.1 coordinate 4,444, forward strand.
CCAACGTTATACAGCAGGTTTGAGTGCCAATTATAGGAATAAGATTTCGAATGTATTCGGTAGTTATAATTACAGATATGGGGGGATGTATTGGTTCTTCAAAGGAATTCGTGAACAAAATGGCATCTCCTATGACCAAAACAGTTTGACTACCGGTGACCCACAAAACCATAACTTCAAGGTCGGAACGGATTTTTTCTTATCTGAAAAATCAACACTTGGTTTTTTGGTAAACGGAGGAGTCAATCATTTTGAACGGAATAGCGATAGTCGAAACGCCATTTCCCAAATAGGTGCCACTATGCCGGATAGCGTCCTTGTTTCGGATACCCGTAACAACGGAACGAATAATAACTATTCTTTCAATGTAAACTTCCAACATCAACTCGGAAAAGAAGAAAGTTTGAATATAGATGCGGATTATGCCCTATTCCGCAACGACGGGGAAGAATACCAGCCCAATTCCTACTTGGATCCGACAGAAACTTATGTCCTTTCGGAAAGGAATTATCTGACTCAATCTCCGACCAACATAGATATTTATACCTTCAAAGTGGATTATGAACGACCAATATGGGCGGGTAAGTTAAGCGTAGGCGCAAAGTCTTCGACCGTTGCGACTGACAATATCTTCGATTTCTATAATGTGGAAGGAACTACCCAGACGTTGGATACGGATAGAAGCAGTCAATTCGAATATTCCGAAAATGTCAATGCGGCTTATGTCAGCTTCGCCAAGCAATTCGGGAAATTGAATATCCAGACGGGGCTGAGATTCGAACATACTCGCTCAAGGGGAGTTCTCACCGCTTTAAATCCAACGGATAATGATGATGTAAAGCGCAATTATTTCGACTTTTTCCCAAGTGCTGGAATCGCCTACCAGATCAATATGAAAAACAGCTTGAACCTGAACTACAGCCGTCGATTGGACAGGCCGAATTATCAAAATCTCAATCCTTTCGAATATCGGGTGGATGAAAGGTCATTCCGCCGCGGGAATCCGTTTTTACGCCCTCAGTACACACACAATGTGCAATTGTCCCACACCTTCAACTGGCG
>JAHDCE010000328.1 GCA_020630045.1 Saprospiraceae bacterium
AAGCCCGTCACTGCGAAACTCACCTCCCAGCGACTGAGTGTGGCATTCCAAACGATATCCGTATCAACGGGATCGATGGTTTCCATCGCACCCGAGTAAGTCGCGGGTAAGCCCGTTCCGTCTCCAGAAGTACCCGAAAGTTTGGATACCCTCAATTCGGCAATTCCGGTTGCATCACCGGCTCCGGTCGGCAAGTCCGTATCACTTCCTGCATCGTTGTTGTAGGTGTCGAATTCTGCTTGTGTGAAAAATAACTTAACTGTTCCGGTGGCGTCGGTCGCACCTGTATCCGGCGTGATTTCGAAGTGACGCTGGACATAGATTTTTCCGGCATCGGATACTACATCGGATTCTACCCATACCTTAGCGGTCGTATTACCCGCTATCGGCTTTACGCCGTCTTCTCGTACAGCCGCTATCAACCCACAGTTTTGGGTATAGGGAACCCCACAACTATATATTCGAGACTCAGAGGCAGTAGCGGTCGCAAGTGATGTCGTGAAAGGGTCACAATCCAATTTCCATAATTCAGAGCCATTACTGTTATCCGAATCATAAGAAAAATAAATCTCACCATTTATAGTCCTCATCTGATTCGACCCATAGGTTTGGAAATTCATTTTTCCAAGTGGAGTCACTTCCATTGAGCCGGGTTCGATACGTGCCAACCATGAGTTATTTCCCTGATCTTTTATGAAAACATATAGATTACCATTCAATATAAGGTGATAAAATACCTCTACGTTCCCCGCATTACAACCCCATTGTAAATTATCTATTTCATAGGCAAAAACACTTGCCGGATCACCATTTGTGGAATTCAGTTCCCTAACCGTACCGGGACCATCTTGGTGGAAGTGAAGGCGACCATCAAATATAAACATTGCTCCTGATGAACCATTCAAAGTCATATTGACCTTTGTACCAGCAGTCGTACCATCCGACTCCCATAGTTCATTAGTCGAACCATTCCAACGCTGATAAAACAATTTGTCATTGTAAGCAATGAAACTATAGGGAGAGTTGATATCAGAATAAGAATAGACATTTACAGTACCTCCGGGCGTCCCATCCGTTTTCCACAACTCGGCGAAATCATTCGGTTCTTGAGAAACATTGAAGTATTCTATTCCATTTACAGATTCAAAATAATTATTGCCAATTTTACCATTGATGGTCATCAATGTTGTCAGCCCTGCCGTAGTTCCATCCGACACATACAAAGTTTCCATTTGAGTTGCGGAATCCATTAAATCAAGGTATAACTTGTCCGAAGTAGTTCCGAGTATTCGCAAAAACTTTCCGGGTAAACTGTGAATCTCCACCGTTCCCGCCACGGTTCCGTCAGTTTTCCAAATGGAATTCGTACTTGTAGATGAATCATAAAATTCAAAGTAAAGCATATTATTTAGTACGGCTAAATCTAATATAAAACCTGCTTTCAGTTGGACGGTTCCGGCTGTCGTACCATCGGTTCTCCATAGAATATCTCCAGGTGTCGCAGGATCTTCACTGATATAAAATAAGTATCCGTTAGCTGAGGTAAATTTATCCGGATCCCCATGTCCCGTACCGGGAACAATATCTTGGAAGAAGGTCGTACCGCCAGCCGTTCCATCAGAAATGAATAATTCTCGACCATAGGATGTATGGTCGAACCTAAAAACGAACTTATTCGCTCCCGGAATTTCATGCATGTTACTAATGATCGTGGAGCCGCTTCCGGATAAACTAGCCACTTGACTGGTGTACTGTCCGTACATCAAATGAACGGTAGACAACATGATAAGTAAGGTGATAAATCTATTCATGGTATTGGTATTTGGTGAACAATTAATCAATACCTCAAATGTATCTATCGAAGGATCGGTGATTTTGAAAAGATGATGAACCTATGGGGTTTTGTGACGAAAGTGGTGGATTTTGTGGTGAGTACAATTAGAGACACCTGAGCATTTCTAACAGTTTTTCCTTATTGGCACGGTTGATGGAAATGGTATCTCCATTTTTCATGGCGATGGTTTGATCTTGGGTATCCAAGGATTCGAAGTAATGGATATTCATGATATAGCTTCGATGAACTCGGATAAAATGCTCGGTAGGAAGTAACTCTTCGAGGGCGGTGATTTTGAATCGAGAAGAGTATTTCGTATTTTGAGTGATGATCATGCAAAAATTACCGGATGCTTGTACATATTGGATGTCTCCGACATTCAACTTTTGAAATATGTGCTTTTTCTTGACTAGAATGGTATCGGAATAAGACATCCGCTCTCCCTTGGATTCCACAAGTACTTCCTTGTGTCTCGTGATTTTCTCTACAATCAAATCCAAGGCGGATTCTAAGGTCAATCGATTCATCGGTTTGACGATATAACCGGCAAAGAAAGTTTGTTTCGCGGCAGCGTAAACTTCGGGGTTATCATGGCTAGTGATAAATAATATGGGAATTTCAAGGTGTTTGATTCGATCGGCCACCTCTAGTCCTGAAAGTTTTCCATGAATATCAATATCCATCAAAATCAAATCGGGCTTTTCACTCAAAATGGTATCCAGTGCATCAGCCGAATTGTCTACAGGCGGTAGTATGCCATATCCCAACTCATCCAATATCATTTCCAATCCGAGCTGGAAAGACAAATCATCTTCAACGACCAATACGCGCAAATTCTCCGGTTTCATATATCAAGCAGCTTTAGGTAATGATATTTCAAAAGTACTCCCCTCGCCCAAAGTACTTATTACTTTTATTTTTCCTTGATTGAGCTTTATCAGTTCGTGTACCAAATGTAATCCTAGTCCGGTACCTTTTTCATTGCTAGTCCCCTTGGTCGACTTACCTTCTTGAAGTAAGAAAATAGTATCTAATTTTCCGGAAGGAATACCCACTCCCTGATCGGTGATTCGCAAATCCAATCCAACAAAGGAATCCTTGGCGGAAATAAATATTTTCCCGGAAGGGTGGCTGTATTTTATGGCGTTGTCCAATAAGTTGCGGATAATGGTATGCAAGCTTTCCTTATCGGCAAGGACTTCTACATCTGCCGCCACATTGATTTCCAATCCTAATTCCTTGTCTTTCATCAACGCATTCAATGTCAGGACTTCTTCATTTATGATTTGTCGAATAAACAAGTTTTCAGGTTTGACTGACAACGCCTCTTTTTGGGTCAATGCCCACTTCAGCAAGTTATCGGTTAGGGTAGCGAGTCCTTGGGCGTCATCTTCTATCGTCTTTCCTAGTTTTTCCAACCTGTCGTAGTCCTGTTTTTTCAATAAGTAGTTCACTTTCTTAGCGATACCTCGGAAAGAAATGGTCGGTTTTCTTAAATCATGCCCAAGAATAGCAAAGAGCCTGTCTTTGGTATAATTGACTTGTTCCAGGATTTCTTTTTGTTCTAGGATTTCGTCATTTTTTGCTTTGAGCAACTGATTGGATTTCGCTTTATTCCTATAAATGATGAATAACAATATCGCTAATGCAAGCAATGCTAAAAGTCCTCCCAACAATCCCATTTGCCTCATCCTTTGGCGTTCGACTTGCGCCAGATGTTGTAGTTCCAGTTCCGTTTTTTCTTGTTGGAATAAGAATTCGGATTCCAGCTTCGCCGTCTCCCTGATATTGTTTTCATTCAGGATGGAATCTTGTGCTTCCTTGTATAGTACATGAAACTGATATGCCTGTTCATATTGATTTAAGGACTTGTGATATTGTGTAGCATAATCATAGTAAACACTTTTATCAAACAAGCTCATGTTTTCAAGGTGGACGGGCATGGTTTTCAATAATAACCCGGCTTGATCATATTTTTTTTGACTGAAGTACAAATCGACTAAATTCAATTTTGCAGAAATGGTAAAATCGACATAGCCATTCTTTTCAGCGATATTCAATGAATTGATAAAGTAAGGAATGGCATCATCACCCTTTTCTTGGGCTAAATTCAATCGGCCTAGGTTTAAATCGGAAGTAGCTATCAAATAATCACTTCCAACGGCATCCGCCATTTCTTTTGCTGCTTTATATTGTTTTTTTGTTTCCTCATATTTCCTTTGTTCAATATAAATATCCCCTCTTGCGCTGTACAAATAACAAAGCCCGGTGGAATCCTCCTCGACCTCCTTATATTTTTCTTCAGCGGAGTCGAGGCATTCCAATGCCTTGAGGGTATCTCCTATGGCATAATGGTTGTAATGGATATTGAGATATAATTTGGATTGGGTTTTAGTTTGCCCCAACTCTTTTGCCAATGCCAAACTATTCAAATAGACTTCAGTAGATTGATTGAATTCACCTGTATCGAACAGCACTATCGCCTTATTCATGGAATACCTCATCAGTTTGATGCTGTCATCCATGATTTTTGCAAAATACAAAGCACTGTCATAAGCCATGATGGAAGAAGGATAATCCCTCATATAATTTTTTAGAATTCCAAGTGTATTGAAAATAGTGGCTTTTTTATGTTCCAATTGATGTCTGTTCGCATATTCGATACCTAAATTGAGAAAGGAATCCGCCAGTTCATATTCCCGAAGTTGATAGGCGTAAATGGAACCAATGGATTTGTATTGATCAAACTTTTCTTCAATCTTGGTGGAGTCATTGGGAGAAGTTTCAAGAATAGCGTCTATTTGTTCCAGTAATTTCAGTTCATTTTCCAGTTCCAACCGATCGTCTCCCGCCATATATGCGAACCCTATCCTTACTTGGTATTCCCTTAATTTGACATGGGGTTCATTCGAATCACTAGCGAATTGATATAAAATACCTGCGTATTTTTTTGCGAAATCAAAATCGGTTGTGATGGTCTGAGCACAAATCGCCCAAAGAGCGGTGGAAGCTTTTATACTATCCTTTGGTGATAGTTCTTTGTTTTCAAAGTCATTGTGATATTGATTCGCATAAAAATTGACGTCCTTAAGTTGGGAAAAACCAAATACAGGAAGGAAAAGCAGGGAGAGCATTAATATAATAGGAAAATCAACCTTTATCCTCATTTCAATTTACATCATAACAAAGTGAATCCAAAGTAATAAAAGTAATTAGAAATCCTTCAATATATCAGGCAATAAAAACATTGAACTTATTATCAGTAGTTAGTGTACAAGCACACACTAACTAAACCGAACCATACTCCTTCTATATATCTTTTCATTGTATTTTTCAAGGAACTCGAACTCGTTTTTTTGTTCATTTTTGGAAAAAGAACAAAGACAATCATTCGCAATTTCATAGGATTGTTTTTCTCCCATGAACATGGCTCTATTGCCACTAAAACGGACACCAAAATCCGTCAATTTGAATTGCATGATTGAAAAGGAAGTAAAATGTCGATCAAAGTTGGTTTCATTTGTTCCCAATGCAGTTCTTATTTCAATATGAGAACCAAAATATTGTTCAATTTTTTCATAGAAATCAAAGACTTCACTTATCAATTCCTTATCTAACATTCGATTTTATTATTTGAATAAGAAAAATCAATTTAAATA
>JAHDCE010000329.1 GCA_020630045.1 Saprospiraceae bacterium
GTATTGGATGACAGGTGGGTCAAAGATCTTCGAACGGACTACAAGGTCCACAATCCGGACAAAGTCCTCAATGGCGATTTGGATGATTTCTTGAAAGCGTTTTTGATGATGAATGCGGGGAAGGATTTGTCGTGAAAAAAGGGCTTCGAGCCATTTGTTTATTCCAAACAAAATCCCTAATCAGGAAGTAGTTTTTCTAAATCATAAGATAATCCATTCGCCTTTTTCCCCCATTAAGGGAGGCAGAAGGGTCGTTTCTGATTTCGTTCAATAGATGGATTGCCGGAGAGATTTCATCTTCTTTTATCAAGATGAGACTGAAAGAAGATGTGGGTGTAAATATTTGAATAATAAAATGGATGTTATTCCGATTACGGCAAATATGAGAAGCAATAAATAATATTTGTTAATTGTTTTTTCCCTTTTTTAAGTTGGTGTCGATTTGTTGAATCCTGTTTTTTAAGGAAGCATATTTCCGAATATTATCTTTAATGTCTTTTTGAATCTCTATTTCATTAGCAAGGTCGGGGTCTTTCGAAATTCTATCTTCGAATTCCGTACTTTCCTCAATTGACATTTCCTTGGATAAATATTTGTCAATCAATATGAATGTCTCTTCGTTCCATTCTTTCATTTTCAATTCTTATGATTTGATTTCAAAATATTTTTCTATCATTTTTTTTAAACATTTAAATAGTTTGTTTCTGACTCCTTGGGCGTTTTTCAGATTGAATCGATGAGCGATTTCTTAATGTTTCATATTGGAATAAAATCGAGTAAATAATACCTGCTCGCATTTTTTTTCTAAAGTTGATATTAATGATAGGAAAAAATGTTTTTCTTCTTCCTGTTCTATCTTTTTTAAAATGCTTTTCTCGATTTCTTCCCCTTCATATTTTGATTTGAAATCCTTTATTTGGCAAATGGAACGCCACTTTTGTACATAATATTTTTAGAAGAAACGAATAGATATTTTCTAATAGCGTTTTCCGTTTCAGAAATAAATGTCTGGTTCCGACAACTTAATAGTAAACTGACGATGGCATCGTGTAAAATGCTTTCGCGATCGTTCGCTTCTGAGATGCTTTTTTTATATAAAAAATCATCAATATCCGAACGATGTTCTTTTAATAGATAAGTGATGGCTTTGTTTCCAAAGAAGACAAAGCCGCTAGCCATTAAGGAAACCAAATCACTATCCGAATACTCTTCAGACATTTCTTCAGTAAGTTATATGTGTTTGTAGATAGAAATGTAACCACTAAAATAATTTTTTTTTATTCAATTGGTTACATTTTTCATTTTCATGGAATATAGGGAGTGTAATTAGAATTCTTAACCTGGGAGTTGTTCCCCACTTTCAGAGATAATTGATATAAAAAGTATCGAACAACTTCTCAATAATCCCTTAGTATGAAAAAGCTAATGAATTTTATTTTGTTCCTGTTGATGGGGGGTGTTGTTTATGCACAAACCACCTTCAGTTTTGGAACCTCATCCCTTTCTCTCCCTCCAATGTATAGCGGGGCTCCCATCGGAGTGGCCGATATGAATCTCGATGGTCTCGATGACCTTGTTATTTTGGATAAAACAACCACTATAAGAGTATTTTATCAGACAACTAGTGGCACTTTTTACCAAGGAGGGTCAACCGAAGTTTCTTGGGCGGACGTGGGATATCCTGAGTCCCAATGGACGCTAACCTTGGGGCAAGTGGATAATTTCGGAGACCGTGAGATTTTAACCGGAGGATATTACAACGGTGTACACCTTATTTTAGGCGAGTTTAGTTTGTACCAAACCAAAGAACAATTGCCCGGAAATGATATTTTTATCCAAGGCTCCAATTTGGTAGATATTAATAATGACGGATGGTCTGATTTTTTCGCATGCCATGATGATGCTGAATCCAGGATTTGGGAAAATGACCAAGGACAATTCGTAGAAGCGGATAATTGGATTGATATGACTACTGTTCCCGCCTCTGACAATTCCGGCAACTACGGAAGCATATGGACGGACTTTGACAATGATGGCGACATCGATCTCTATATCGCAAAATGCAGAGCAGGTGTTACCGATCCGAATGACCCAAGAAGAGTGAATGTCCTTTATGAAAATGATGGTGCAGGAAATTTTACCGAAACGGCCGCTGCACATGGCCTAGCACTAGGAGATCAATCTTGGGCGGCCGATTTCGCCGACTATGACAATGACGGAGATTTCGATTGTTTCATTTCCAATCATATGTCACCATCTGTTTTGTTACGAAACGATGGAGGGGTGTTCGTCGATGTATCGGCTGCGGCCGGAGTAAATGTGACGATTGATCCCATTCAAGGCTTTTTCGCCGATTTCGACAATAATGGCTTTGAAGATATACTCGTTTCCGGACAAGGTGTCGAATTTTTTTGGAACAATGGTGATGGAACGTTTGCTAAGGAAGCTTATGGAAGCGATGCACATTCCTTCGGTATGGGGGATTTGAATAATGACGGCTTTGTTGACTTGTATGTAGGATACGGAACCCATTATAATAATCCAAGCATTGTCCAACAAGATATGGTTTGGCTAAACAGCGGGAATAGCAACAATCGGGTTTGGGTGACCCTTTTTGGGGGCGATTCCAATCCCGACGGAATAGGTGCGAAAGTCGAAATTCATGGCACTTGGGGAAAACAGATTCGAGAAGTTCGTGCGGGAGAAGGGTATGGTGTCACCAATTCTTTCAATCAATATTTTGGAATAGGCTCGGCTAGCGAGGTAGATTCCTTAGTTGTACTATGGCCAAGTGGAACGAGAGATGTTATATTCAATCCGCCCATCAATCAGCGGATACCAGTCGTTGAAAACAATTGTTTTGATGGTTTCCAATCACCCGTTCATGGGAATATCTCATCCGGTAAAAGGGGGATGGATAATATTTCCTACAACGGAAATTCCGGGATTTGGTCAAGGCCATTTGGAGAGTCTTCTCATGAATCACTAGTACTAGACGGAGCAGTAAGGAACGCATATGTCCATGTCGGTGAAATCAATGAAATAACCATCACGAATATTGAGGCGGAACAGTTTTCTTATGCTGCGTGGATAGATAGTAATTTGGATGGTTGTTTTTCGAATGATGAACGTTTAGGCCGGATACTGGTTCCATCCGGGGGGACAGGAACTCTGAGTTTTACCGGTATAGGGGAGGAAGGTTTGTCCGTATTGCGAATCATCGCTGATGCCGGCGATGTTCCATTAATGAATCCATTTGGAAATGTAGTGGATGGAGGCTCTGCCGACTATCCAGTGAATATTGTTGAGGAGGACACTTATTGCTTACCCGAAAATATTTACAATGCTCCATTGAGCAATCATATCGAAGGTGTCAAATTGAATACCATTGAAAACCTAGGTACTTATAGTTATTATGGTCCGGTATATTCTGATTTCACCAATTTGGAAACTACGCTGATTACCGGAAGGGAGTATGAATTGGAAATTTGGACCTCCGGAGCTGTTGGACAAGGAGCACCGAGTTATGACACTTGGTTTGAGGCGTGGATCGACTACGATCAAAATGGTGAGTTTGATAATGCTACTGAAAAAATAGGGGAATATCTAGCGAGTACGGAATTGGAAACATCTGTCATTATGACTTTTATCCTTCCTGAAGATTTGGATTTGGATGATCAAACTTATAGACTGCGTATTCGCTCTTCGATTGATATGGATATGTCAGCCTGTGTAGCTCCTGTTTTTCCTGCCGGTTCCTGTGGCTGTAATAGTTGTGGCGAGACAGAAGATTATACGGTACGTATCAGATATCTTCCCTCCGCTCTGGAACCTGTAGATTGTCCTCCTCCTGCAATCCCTTGTACCCATAATATCATAATGGCGGATGAAGTCATTCCTTTAGTAAATGGGGAAGAAATTAGCAGAGGAGATGTTCTTTATGGGGGATTTTTAGATGAGAATGGAGAATTTGTACCAGTATCGGAATTGGAATGGAATCCCATTGAAGAAGAAGGTATAAACATAGTATTATTCGGAGATTGTACTGACACTCCTGATGTCAAAGAAGGGTTTGAAGTGGGAGACGAAATTCACTGGCGTGTTTTTGATGTATCGAAGGGGCATATGGTTGATGTGTTTGTCAGTTATTCGTCAGATATATATTGGGTTGACGGTTTTTTTACTTGTCCAGGGGCAAGTCAAATTGAATATTTTATTCCTGTACAAACTATTCGTCTGCAGCAAGGATGGAATATGATGTCGGACTATATCGATCCGATTTTCCAAAGTGATGTTTCTGTTATCATGTCTAGCGTATCTGATGACATGGTTTGGATGGAAGACATGCAAGGAAATGTGTTTTCCCCCGATTTCGGAATTAATACGATTCAAGACTATGACCCCATGAAAGGATACTTGTTGTATATGCAAGCACCCGGAGAGGTAACTATTGGTGGTGGGTTGATTTCAGAGAATGAAGAAATATCCTTAAATCAAGGATGGAATATGATGCCGATACACAAAAATGGATTAGTGGATATAGTAGAATTATTCGAGCCAATTCAGGACAATATCATTATGGTCAAGGATATTAGCGGGCAGGTTTATTTGCCGTCTTTTAATATTAACGAACTAGGTGTGGTGCATCCGGGTGAAGCCTATTATGTATACCTGAGAGAGGGGGCTTCGTTGAATTTCGGAACCGGTTATGTCCCTTATCCTTCAGGAGCGGTAAAACCGCCGACAGACAATGATTTGACCCATTTTTATTTGCCAAATAGAAAAGGCGTTTCGGCGACGATTGTAATTCCTAGTGAAGTCGCATCCGAATTAGGATGGAAGTCCGGTGACGAAATCGGTTTGTTTGATGAATTGGGACAATTGACAGGTAGTGCTAAGGTCGGAGAAGGACATACCGTCATCACTGCTTGGGGAGATGATCCGATGACTCCTTCGCTAAAAGATGGTTTCTTGTCCGGGGAACGTATGGACATGAAACACTGGAGCGTAACCACACAACAAGAGTCCCCGATGACCAACTTAGTTTGGGAAATGGGCGATGGTTTGTATACCGATAACGGAATCCATTTATTGGCTTCTGCTGATGTGGTTGCCGTATCCGTTTCTTCTCCTGATTCGGAGAGTTTGATATCCTTTGATATCGTTCCGAACCCTGCTTCCGGACCAATAGATTTTTATGTTCATTTGCAAAATTCCGAACATCTTGTTATTGAAATAAGAGATGCTCAAGGTAGACTAGTGGATGTCGCTCATGATGAAGTTGTATCTTCTGGAAAACAGGTCGTTAGGTGGGCTCCGGGTAACACCCCTAATGGTGTGTATTATTGTTATATAAAAGCTGGGGAAACTTCCAAAACTAAATTGATGGTATTGCATTAAGGAATTGTTCTCTTGAAGAGGATGATATGTTGTTGTATATTTTTTATGTATAGGATGTCCGTTCATGCTTTGAAGGGCGGGCATCCTTTT
>JAHDCE010000330.1 GCA_020630045.1 Saprospiraceae bacterium
ATCGTAGAGAATATTGAAATAGAGTATCACAATAACCAAGATGAATTTAGTAAAGAAATTATCATTTCTCAATTGGGTACTTTATTGAAATATGCGAATCGTTTTTATGAAAGGCAATTTTTAAATCGAAAGGAATTGTCGAATAATTTATTGGAACAATTCAATCATCAATTAAATCAATATTTCCAATCCGGACAATTACAAACCGATGGTATTCCAAGTATAGATGAATTGGCGCGAAAGATGTCCGTTTCGCAACGCTATCTAAGCGATACGCTGAAAAAAGAAACCGGCAAAACGACAACCGAGCATCTCCAATTATATTTGATTGATGAGGCGAAGAATATTTTATTGGATCCGAATAAAAGTATTTCGGAAGTCGCATACGATTTGGGATTTGAATATCCACAGTATTTTTCAAGATTATTCAAAAAGAAGGAAGGAATGAGTCCTTCGGCATTCAGAGAAAAATATAAAATGAATTAAGGTACTAAATCCATCCCACCGATTTTTTCCAGTCCTCCATTTCTTTTTTTCTTTTTTCGAAATCGGATGGAGGTTGTTCCTGCTCGACAATAACTCGCTTTCGCATCAAGCTCGTTTGTTCTTCCAAACTATTTAATCCTAATGATTTTCTTCGTTGATTGACTTGGTTTAAATCATCATAAGGTTGGGGACTCATCTTACCGTTTTTGTCCCAGTCGAATTGGGTGCCGAATGCTTGCGGTTTGCCTTCGAATACGGCTATCCGATCGGTTAGATATGCCAAATGAATTGGATTCGCATTATTTTCTTCAACAGCGATTTTCAATAGGCGGGCGCATTTTTTCATAAATTCCGGCTGCCCGATGGAATGCTGGATAACCAACCAAGCGGCATCACTCGCTTCTTGCCCCACTTTGTCATTTGTCGGGTAACCGATTTCGTCAATGATATGATTTAATATAGCTGCATTTTTATTGTGTAATTTCGCCATATCTTCATGGTATCCGGCTCCTAGTTGGCCGGTTTGAATTAGATGGTTGCGGAGCTTTTCGTCAGCTTGTTTTAATGTTATTATTTGTTGGGCGAAGTGCATAACTGTTCAAAGGTTTTTAAGTCTACGGATTAAATGTTTCCCTTGTTCTATTTCTGATTCTTTTAGCCAATTAATATCGACAAAACCTGTTTTCGATTTATAGGCCTTCCATAGATGGACGAGTGATTGTTCGGTTTCATTTTGGAGTGGATGTACTTGATCCAATTCACTTGTTTTGTTTGTAAAGAAATGATAAGTGTCTCCTTCCGGAAATTTAATTCCATTAAAGGAGTGTTTGAAGAATTTGATTCCGATTAATTTTGCATTGGATAAATCACAATTATCCGTTTGGGTTTTTCCTCGTTTTCCTTCGAACTTGAGGTTTCTTATTTCTCCCGAAAACCGAGTGTTTTTAATTCTTGTATCATAAATGTTGGATTCCCCGAATTTGCAATCTGAAAAATCAATATTCAACATTCCTTGATGAAGGAAAGAGGTTTTGTGAAAACTTGTATGATTGATATTGCAATTTTCAAGATTGTTGATTTTCTCTTTCCATATAATCCCGTTAGTGTCAAAACTAGAATATGCGAAACTGCTTTTGGAAACCTGAAGATTTTTTAATTGGCATCCCCAAAAAGTACATTCTAAAAATCGGCTGTTATAAAATGTGGAATCCTCGAATTTACACTTTTTGAATTTTACAGTGCTGAAATCACCGTAACTGAAATCCACTTGTTCGAAAATCAATTTCTTAGGATAGATACCTTCGACGTCCGCAATGAACTTGCCTTTTATTTTGGCGAGAATTTTTTTTATTTCGAATCCTCTTAAATCAATTTTTCCTTCCTGTGTTTTCGGATAGTCCAATTGAAAAATTCCTCTTCCCACCTTCAATGTTTCAAGGACTTCTAAAGCTTTGTCGAAATCTTCTTCTAGCCACCTGTTCTTTAATTTCTTTATGGTCATGTCAAATGATAATATGGATATCTTGAATGCCGAAATATTTCAAAATTGAAAATATAGTTTCCCATTTGGGTCGTGGATTACTTTTAGTGGCTTCGCCATTTTTAATATACGATTTGATTTGGGAAATCGCTCGGTTGGAAACCGGAAAGTTTTCAATTTCGTTATTAAGTATATGATTGTTTTTTATTCCATTCACATTCATCAAATGGATACATTCTTCACACAGTTCAATAAATGATTTCATGCTGAATATTTCTTTTAAATTGAAATGACTATCTGCTATTTGGTACCTTCAAACGTCTCCGTTAGGAGGCGAATGTTTATAGCCTGCAAATATAAAAATATCATTGCGCCCCGTAGGGGCTGCCTGATTCCACACCATTTTAGGCGGCCCCTATGGGGCGCAAATTTATATTGCAATAATGGCTATAAACATTGAACCCCGATGGGGTTCTCTTTCTTGCCGATGTCAGAATACTGATAGGCATTTTTTTAATTAAATTCTATTTTGCTGATTACCCGCTTGATCCAACTATATTCTGGTAAGGCTTCCAACTTTTGCAAGAGGGTGGGCGGAATGCCATCTCTCCCTAAAAGGGTGCCGGCTATTTGTCCGGCGATCGAACAATTCGTATCTGTATCGCCACCGATTTCAATCAAACCGGAAAACATATTTTCCATGCCTGAGACCAGTACTTGATTAGCGGCAGCGATGGCCAATGGAATTGAATTTACAACATATCCGTCATTTCCGAATTCCCCGATGGCTTTTAAGTTACTGAGATATTGGACTTCAATCAATCGGTCTCGAACTCTTGTATCAGGTATTTGTTGGATGATGATTGAAATCAAGTTCGTATCGCCTTTCCATGTTTCATCTAGTATTGCTTGTATAGCGATCACTACGCATCTGGCTCCTATATATGCCTCATCATTGTTGTGTGTGATGATACTGAAATCCCTGATTCGATCCGGAGTGATTCCATTTAAGAAGGCAATCGGTGCGATTCGCATAGCGGCACCATTTCCTGCTGCGAATTCACCCTTTCGTCCTACTTGACTCCAATGTCCGCCGACATGGAGTTCTTGTAGAGCTTTCAATGTACTGGCACCGATGCCGGAGAGTTTTCCTTCTCGGAAATATTGTAATAAATATTCTGAAAGAATTTTGGGAGTGAGGCTATCTGCTGCTTGAATGGCTTCGATGGTAGCCAAAGTCAATTGTGTGTCATCCGTGATTCGCCATTTTGGAGTCGGAGGTTCAGGTTTGCCGAATAGATAAAACATATCTGAATCCTCCGTTGTTGGCGTTTGATTTTCAAAGCTACTGCCCCAGGCGTCTCCGATGGCCCCGCCAAGTATACACCCTTCAAATTTGTTTTGGAATGTCATGGGGTTTTGAGTATTTGTATGTTATTGTATTCGGAGTAAGTATCTGGACAAAAGTAACCGAAAAGCATATTCCCTGATGATTTATGGCCGGGTACTTAATATTTATTTCTCATCTATTTTCCATTCATCATCTTCAAATACAAAGTGAGCCTTCCCCTTTTTTATTTTAGCTACATAATATTGATACTTTGCTGGATAAAACATCCAAGCTATACACCAGAACGCAAACATTTCTTTATCCTGCTTGATTTCCTTGATATTCTCTTGTTGTCTTTTCGAAAAAAGTTGAATCGCTTCATCATAATTTTTAGCGGCCATCAAATCTTTCAAACGTTCAGCGGTTTTTAATTGACCTTTGATGGTATCTGATAGATAAGAATATTTTTCGAGTAAATCGACCTTTGAATTATACCAACCATTCAGTTGGTGAATTGTTCCATTGGTCAAAATAGTATCTACTTTTTCATTTTTGTAGTGGACAAATATCTGGTGGGGCTTCATGTATTTGACGGGGTCGATTTTATCGGACTCGTTCAAGTCTTGGATGAACTCTTCCTCAAAAGTTGTCCTTCATGATGATTTTAGATTGCCCTTGATAAACTTCGATTTTGTCCACGTTTGAGAAGTCGATTAAATTTTCCTTTTGACTTTTGCAGGAAGCAACTATTAAGAGGAGAAATAGAAATGTGTATATTTTCATTGTTTAGTTCATTTATTGATAACATATAGTAGATGTTATCACGAAAAATTGAGTATAGCCAAACCGTTATTTTGGAAATCCACTTCGTTATTCCCCTTAAACGTAACTACGGCTATGCTTTGCGGCGAATTCCTCGTCTATTCCCCAAATAACGATTCGTCTTTCATACAAAAAAAATCGTGATAACATCTAGTGCAGTGAAAGCTTTTTCAAATCAAGATAGCGAAAATGATATTGCCATAATTCTTTCATGCCAATTTGTGTCAAACTATGACAGACTCCACAAAACCACCCCCAACACAAAACTACGATACCCTACCCAAGAAACCGTCATCCAAATTGGGAGTCCCATTAACTTGCAACGGCGGATGTGTTCGAAAAACATGACGCCGACGACCAAGGCGAAAATCAATAATAAAACCGGGACGGATATGGAGATATATTGCAATAAGAGAATAACGGGAAGTAATAATATTCCTCCTAGCATGGAGACGGTGGACATGTTGCCCAAGTAATCCCATTTCTTTTTTGTATTGAAATAAGAAACCGCCGCTAGTTGCCAGAATATCTGTCCGAAACAGATGTAATATTCACGGCTCCAATCGTGTGGGAAGCCGAGGTCGGTTTGGATGTGATAAGCGTATATGTTTAACACGATTCCGGTGAATAAGGCAACGAATATGATATATGCGATTCTGTATTTCAGATGGAAATCCGGTGTGCAGTCTCTTCCGCTTACTGAAGCCGGGGCAGGGGCGACCACCTTTCTATTGTAGGAAATAAAATTGTAGAGATAAGAGAGTATGAAATATATCGGACCCATGTTCAATATTCGCCAGAAGGCGGGCTTATCATGTGTTGCGATTTTTATTAGGGCGTCAAGCCCATAAGTCGTATTTCCCGTAAGGGAATCCAATAAGGCGATTTCATTTTTGGCCCTGTCCATATCAATGTGGCGAGTATGTTTTTCTTCAACTTGTTGATATGTGGTGAGGGTGCTGTCGTCCACCCATCCCATTTTGCGGAAGCAGGCTCCATAAACATTACACATCGGGCAGTCCCGGTCGATTAAGAGTTTATTGTGGCGTAACATAAATCAGGTTTTGATTCAAAGATATTACTAAAGTTTTAAACTTTCAATATTTTCTGAAAATAAATTCAATGGTGTGTCTCGCCTGCCGTATTTTTATAATTTTCATACAAGGGAAATGAATTCTGCCTACCTTTGCACCTTCAAATTCCGGGACATGGTGTTTCGGGTAAAAATAAAGAGATGGAGTCTATCAGAAATATCGCTATCATCGCCCACGTCGATCACGGGAAAACCACCTTGGTTGATAAGATTATACAAGCAGCGGAGATATTGGATACAAGGA
>JAHDCE010000331.1 GCA_020630045.1 Saprospiraceae bacterium
AAAATTAAACTGAATAAAGAGCAATTAAAGGTTGTAAAAAGAATAGTTAAATCTAAAAATATTAAAATTTGGGGAGCTTATAAAAATAATGTGCTATTAGGAGCGATTCTCTGGGTTTTAAGTGGTAATAGAATAGTTTATTTATTACCAGTAACGTCGTTAGAAGGTAAAAAGAATGGACTTTCAAGTGCAATTCCGTTATATTCTTTTACTCGTTTGAGTCCTTGTATAGCGTTGGTCAGAATGATTCCATCAATTTTATTATTATCGACCCAATCCCTAGTGATGGTGGCTTCTCTTATTTCAATATCAACCTCGGGTATTTGACCGACTTTCAACAGGTTTTTGCGAACAACTCCCCCTTTGCACCCGGAGGATAATTTCGGTGTAATGAGTTCATTTTTTTTCCAAACGAATACATTTGAAGAGGTGGCTTCAACCAATACTCCGTCATCCCATAACAGACAGTCATCCCATCCTTGTCGGCTTGCTTCTAACCTAGCGCGGATATAAGGTAGAGCATTCGCCGTTTTCACACTTCCTACTTGGGGGGCAATATAACCGGTCGCATTCCAATCACCTAGGACAACTCCCTGTTGGTCAATAGAAAATGAAAATTCCGACAAGGGACTGGCAGATACCAAAAACCCCCATTCCCCGGAAGGGGGAAGGTAAGTCCCCCCACCCTTTCTATACACGGTAAACCTAATCCTAAAGTCGCCTTGATCACGAACCAAATGTCTGATTTGGGACTCCATGAAGTGAATATTCCAAAAACCTTCATATTGAAATAAGAACAACTCCATTCCTTGGGACAAACGCAGGAAATGATCTTCTAGAAAACACAATTTTCCATCCTTCATGCGAATGGTTTCGAAGAGGGCGTCACCATATCGAAAAGCACGATTATCTTCTCCAAATACGGATTGTGATTTTGGAATAATTTTATGATTAAAATTGATATACTCCACAAGAAAATGTCCTGTTATTCTTCTTTGGGTAAAGCACCGTATTGTTCAATAAGGATGTTGTCCAATTCATCGGCTTTCAGGAATAATTTTCGGAACAATTCGCTACCTGTCCGTTCATCCAGATATCGATCATATATGAATAATGAAAGAACGACATCCTGACTGTTGCCGGGCACGCTCAGGGACAGCCCTTCTATTTCATAATTTTGTTTCAATATAAATTCATATATCGGAGCGATATTGGTTTTGGGTAGTTTACACAAATATGCATCCCCGTAAATCAAACCTTCATTGTGATTGTAGGAAATATGAATCGAAGCACTTCCTTCTTTTATGTTCCATTGATTGGGTCCCATCCGACTCAATCGGACATCATGCCCGATCCGGGTAATGAAGTTTTCTATGGTTCGAGCGATACCCGATGCTTCGTATTCCTCACACATGGATGGGAGAAGGACTTCGGAGCCACAATGGGGACAATATTTCCCTTGTACTTGGTCTTCAAAAATGACATTGAGACAAGTGGCGCAACGTCCGCCGGTTTTATCTTTACTTTTCGAAAATTCGTCAATCGCGTTTTTCAAATATTTGACATGCAAAGAAAATCCGACGCTATTTCCATCTTGAATAATAAATGTATTGACACCAATCACCCGTCCTTGTTCGTCTACAAGGGGGCCGCCGCTATTTCCGGGATTTAATGCGGCGTCATGTTGGAGATATTCTATTTCTCCCTTGAGATGCCTCGGATTCGAAACGATTCCTTGGGTAGCGGCGTATTCGTATCCAAATGGGTGGCCTACCGCAACCACTGATTCTCCTTGGTTGATTTCCTCACCTTCAAACAGTTCTACGGCCATTAATTTTCCCCTTACTTCGTTCGACACTTCCAAAAAAGCCAAATCATAATTTGGATCGGAATAAAGTACCCTTGTCAATTGCTTATCGATTCCTTTTCCATCGATCGTTACTGTTTTGTTTTCCCGCACTACATGGTCGTTGGTCACGATCACACCGTGGCGCTTGAGAAAAAATCCGGTACCGACGCTATAAGGAGTACCGATTTGAATGACGACGTCTTTATATTTTTCAATGACTTCCTTCATAATCCGAAATTAGAAATCCCTTCTGGCCGGAGTCATGTCCAGTTCTTGAACCATTAATAAAAACGACCTTGCGAAAGCCGGCATGGACGAATAATCGAGCATACCCGGATCGGGGCTGGCAGAAGGGTATCTACCGCTGTTTTCCCGGGCTATTGCGATGACTCTTTTCTTAATGGCATATCGATTCAATTCGTGTCCTTCTTTTTCCACGTATTTGTATTCGAAACCTAATTTTTCAAAATATTCCCATTCTATAATTTCGTATAACAGGTGGAGGTATTGTTTGTCCGGTAATGGCAAGGACCAATGGAAAAGACAATATCCGGCGATATATCCGGAAACGGCCAAACTGATTCCGGAATGTCCGTTTTGTTCGTACCAATCGTAATACTTGATTACTTCGGAAATAAAACCGGCCAATCGGTCATGATTGACGACTTGGGTCAATCCGAAGGTGCATTTTACACCATAAAACTCCTTGAAAAATTCTTCGCCGGGCCTTTCCGCCAATTGTTGTAATTCTTTGACGAGGTCTTCATTTTTTTGAACGGCGGTTTTACCGTCTTCTACGAAGTAGCTTCGGTTGAGTCTTTCGAGGGCTTCCATCATAAAGCCTTCGGGCTTGGTCAGGTAATCCAATTTATAAACCAAGTCCAAAAGCAAATATCCGGTCGCTTGCGGATAAACGTCGGGGGCAAGTTTTCCATACTCGATGGATTCAAGAACGGATTTTATTTTCTTGGTAATGAATTCGAATTTGACTTTTTTCTCTTCATCGGGCAGGTCGGTGATGTGTCCGGTTTCGATAGGCTTCAACACATCAAATTCATCGACCAGCAAATCATCCATTTTATCTGCATTGGTCGATAATTCATTGAGGGCATGATACAATTTATGAGGGGAAGCATCTAACAAATAAGTATCAAAAAGAATGACTACGTTCCCCAGGCCATCAAGGGCGAACCGGCTGTATTTCAGGGAGAAATTTTTCTCGACCAGTCTCCTCATGAATCCTACATTGGGAGAATCGACCTTTACTACTTTGGCTTCCGCTTTGAACTTGCGGCGATCCGAGTATCCGATTATTTTCTTGGAGCCTTGATACAGTTCGAATTCGAATCGATCTCCAATTCTTGTATAGGATACATTCTCGATTTCATCGTCGGATAAGAAATCAAAAAAGCTTTCATAGGCATCAAAGTGATTGCCTTCATCGAATTGTTGAAGCGATGTTTTCCAAGCATTGTTTTGCTCATCTGCCTTGTATGCATCTGAGTATCTTCCGAAGTCAATATTAGGAGTGTTTTCCTCCTTGTTACTTCTCCCGAACCAATTATCAAATAAACCCATTTTCAACAGCCTAAGCGACAAATATACGGTGAACTTGTTCAAAAACGACTAGCAGTGGAACAAATGATATTTATTGTAAAAAGAATTTGAAAATCCTTTAATTCAATAGCTCTTTATTCGGACGATGATTAACCTTCAGAATCATTTGCTTTCGAAAAGTCGGGAATCTTTAATATAAACTTTGCCCCTTCTCCCGCAGTGGATTCAACCAAAAGTTCTCCTCCTTGCTGTACTACCATTTTTTTGCAATAAGCGAGTCCCATCCCAAATCCTTCTTTATTCCTGTCGTTTCGATAAAACAACCTGAATATTTTGTCGTGGTATTCCGGATCGATTCCAATTCCATTATCCTCTACTTCAAATACATGAATACCACCATCAT
Source organism: Saprospiraceae bacterium (assembly GCA_020630045.1). Lineage (GTDB taxonomy): Bacteria > Bacteroidota > Bacteroidia > Chitinophagales > Saprospiraceae > JAHDCE01. The sequence continues at coordinate 3,810 of JAHDCE010000331.1, forward strand.
AGTAATAATTGATTTCAATTTCCGGCGTATGTGAATCGGTTCTGAATTTTATCGAATTCAATATGAGTTCTTCTAGGATGGACTGCAAAGATTCCATATCCCCTTCTATTTCCGTTTCCGGAAAATTGATATTTAAAACTGTTTCGAATTCCGATACTTTTTCTCCAAGTATTTTTTTTATTGATGACTCTAATGTTTGTAATGAAAACAAAGAATATTTATTATTTCCCGGAGTCAGTCCTAGGAATGCCAATAATTTAGTCAAAGAAACATCCATCCTTTCCGTCGCCAACATGACAGTATTGACATAGCCTTTCTCTTCCTCGGTCAATCGCGATTCGGCCTTTCTTTGTAAAAGGGTTGTAAAGCCACCAATATTTCGCAAAGGCTCCTTGAGGTCATGAGCAATTACCTTCGAAAGTTCTTCGATTTCACGCGATTGCTGAATCATCGCTTTATTGCGCTGAATCAAATATTTGAGTTCACGTTCTTTGGTACTAAGCAATTCTTTTAATCTTCCGGCTCCGGTTCGCCCAATTTCTTCCTCCATAGAAGAAATTGCTTTTCGCAATCTTGCAATTGCATTTTTATCATCCGACTTTTGGGCCAACTCCAAGTTGACCTTTAGGGCATCCAAGCAGAGTTGTTTGTAGCCTAATTTTTTGCAATCGACATTTATTTTTTCAAGCAATAATCCGGCGGCTTCAAAGTCTCCCAATCCCATTAATCCTTTGGCCTTGTAAATTCCCGCTTTCGCGGAAAGAAATTTGAAACCGAACCAATTACAGATGGTCATGGCATCATCCGACAACCTCACTACTTCAGTATATTGTTGCAATGACTGCCATACTTCCGCCGCCTCTACGAACGTCAGCGCTTCATAATATGGTAATTTGAATTGACGAGAAATCACATAAGCTTTATTCAAGGCTTGCAATGCCATTCTGTGGTGTAATGTCTTAATTCTATACAAAGCATCTGTAAGATGCACTTGGATATCTAGTTCCGGAGTTCCGAAATCCTCAGCAGCGTATCTGGCTTTCACCAAATATTTTTCAGCATTATAGATTTCGTCTTGGTTCAAATAAATTCTGGACAAACAACATTGGGCCTCGATACTGAGGGGTTCGATATCGAAAGAAAGGACTTCAAAAAAAGTATGGATCGCTAATTTGGTGAATCCGGTTTCAAAATCCAATAATCCGATTTTGGATTTTTGAGGCAAGAAAAGTTCAGGTTTATTCGTCCTAGCAAAATTTATTTTAAACAAATCCCTAGCATGATTTAACTCCCCTAATTGGTATTGGAGTGTCCCTTGAAGATTTACCCATTTTCCCCTATTCGTTTCATCGTTTGGATTTTTACCCAAGGAGTCAATTTGATTTTGCAATCGAATGACCTCGTTAATAACATGATCTTCTTGAAGATATATGAGCATTAATAAGAATTTGAAATAGATTCAAAATATCAATCATTGATCAAACACCTTATGTAATTAGAATAAGGTGCCTCATCTTCAATTCTGTTAATCCGTTACCGGCTTACCTACAAATTTAATGTAGCGGCACTTCACAACAATGATAACACGAAAATAACTTGCAAAAATATTTAGCTGGACTCAAAATTAAAACTAGCATAAAAT
>JAHDCE010000332.1 GCA_020630045.1 Saprospiraceae bacterium
TCGGTCGCGGTCGCGGTAGTCTCTATTGTCCCGATTATCCCTGTTGTCCCTGTTATCCCGATTGTCTCTTCGGTCTCTATAATCTTTTCGATTATTGTTGTGTTGACGTTCTTGTCGTTTTTCTTGTGGAGGGTTTTCCTTTTTCTCTTCTTTAGCAGGTGTTTCGTCCTCTGCCACTTTTTCCTTTCTTCCCCTTTTGGGTTTTTCTTCGGGTTTTTCTTTTTCCTGCTTTTCTTGTTCTTGAGGGGCTTTGTTCTCTTCTTTTTCTACAGCAGGTTCTTTGGGTGCCTCTTCTACCACTTTTTTCTTTCTTCCCCTTTTAGGCTTCTCGACAACGGCTGTGTCTTTCTCCTGATTTTCGGTGGTTTCACTTTTCTTCTTTCTTCCTCTTTTTGCTTTTGGAGGAGGAGTGGCTTCCACTTTATTTTCTCCCGTTCCGGCATTCAATGCCTGTTGGTCGAGAATACGATAAATCAGCTCTTGCTTGGTGAGGCTTTTGTACTTTTTTAATTCTAATGTTTCTGCGATTTCCTTTAGTTCGGCAACCGTTTTTTCATGTAATTGTAGGATGTCGTACATGATAATATTTGAAATGGTTAATTTTTAGGATGGCTCAACTTTTCGTCAAAAAGGAATGATTTTAGGAGTATAGCCAAGCCAGATAAAATGTAAATAGATGAATTGAATATCAGGGAGCTTTTCCCTGTGCGGGTTCTCACGAAAATTTCTTATTGAAAAGAGGAAAAAAGGTGAGATGATACAAATTGAAATGAGGGCTTGTGGTTTAGGATATTTTCCTTAGCACACCGCAAAAATACATTTTCTTTGAAATAATGGAACTCGAAATGAAAAAAAATGGCTTTCTATATCAAATCATTTCGAAAGAGTTGGGTATTCGATGCTTGAAATGAATATTTTTGCCCCGACAATAGACATTATTACGAATTGTTTTTATGAGAGCTAGAATTAGAGATTTTATTCTCAATTGATGAATGCACGGAATCTGGTAGCCGTAGCTACCATGATGAGTACATGAAGAAGAGTGAGGATGAAAGATCAATTATAGCCATACAATCTAATTCATAATAATGTCTAATTATCGGTCAATTATTCATTTTCCCTTCAAAACGATATTATATCAACAAATATTATTCCGAATGTTATTGACAAGTTTCATCAAAAACAACAAAGAGCGTTTGACGCTAGGATTGAAAAAACGTGGATTCAAAGAATTGGATTTGCTTGACAAAGTCGTCGAGTGGAACGATGAACGCAAGCGACTACAACAAGAATCCGATGAATTGCAAGCGAATATGAATCGCGCGTCAAAGTCGATCGGCGGATTGATGAAGCAAGGAAAAAAAGAGGAGGCCGAAAAAGCGAAAGGAGATGTAGCGGAATGGAAAAAAACATTGGCCGATTTAAAACCTCGATTAGAGAAGGTCAAAGAGGATTTGGAAAATGGGTTGCTCAACATTCCGAACTGTCCACACGAATCTGTTCCTGCCGGACAGGATGAAGAGGACAACGAAGTGTTCCGAGCTTGGGACAAACCTTTTCCGGAGTTGGGCGAAAACAAATTGCCCCACTGGGAGTTGGCCGAAAAGTACGACATCATGAGCTTGAAGCTCGGTTCTAAAATCACAGGTGCCGGTTTTCCGGTATATAAAGGAAAAGGCGCCAAGCTTCAACGTGCCTTGATCGCCTTCTTTTTGGATGAGGCGGATAAGGCCGGTTATACCGAATATATCCCTCCGCATATGGTCAATGAAGCCAGTGCTAGGGGAACCGGACAATTGCCGGACAAAGAAGGTCAGATGTACCATGCTACAGAAGACAATCTGTATTTGATACCGACCGCGGAGGTTCCGATTACGAATATCTACCGGGATGTGATTTTGGATGAGAAAGACTTTCCGATAAAAATGACCGGGTATACGCCTTGTTTCCGTCGAGAAGCGGGTTCATATGGCGCACATGTTCGAGGATTGAATCGTGTACACCAGTTTGATAAGGTGGAAATCGTACGCTTGGAACATCCCGAAAAATCTTACGAGGCACTTGACGAAATGCTGGAGCATGTGGCTGGCTTGTTGGATAAGTTGGAGTTGCCTTATCGAATACTGCGACTCTGTGGCGGTGACTTGGGTTTCACCTCAGCATTGACCTTCGACTTTGAAGTGTTTTCGGCGGCACAAGAGCGTTGGTTGGAAGTGAGTTCCGTTTCTAACTTTGAAACCTTCCAGAGTAATCGACTCAAACTCCGTTATCGCGATGCGAACAATAAGAAGCATTTGGCTCATACCTTGAATGGAAGCGCTCTGGCCTTGGCTCGGATTTTTGCTTCTATATTAGAAAATCATCAAACGGCTGAAGGGATTCGGATTCCTAAAGCATTACAACCTTATACCCGGTTCGATTTGATTGATTAATATATGTTTGGAATATCAAGAATGGGATGTGTCTTATGCACATCCCATTTTCTTTTATAGGTGTCTCTTGTAAGGCAGCCGGATTATACTTAAATTGTAACCCAATTACATATTTTCCCGAAAGGGAATCTACTTGAATCACCAAAAATGCCTACCCCCATCAAATGAGGGAAACGAATTTCATTAAGCAAAAAAAGGAGAAATGGGTGGAGTTGGAACGCACCATGCGCCAAACCAATCCCGATCCTGACAAACTCAACGACTTATTCGTCCAGATTACGGACGACTTGTCTTACTCTCGGACGTTTTATCCCAATCGTTCGGTGCGGGTGTACCTCAATGGGTTGGCCCAGCAAGTTTTCTATTCTATTTATAAAAATAAAAAAAGCACGGCAGGCAAGTTCCTGTCCTTTTGGACGAAGGATTTGCCCTTGGTGCTATATGACTCGCGAAGGGAATTGTGGTTGGGTATCTTCTGTTTTTGGATACCTTTTATCGCAGGTTGGATGTCGGGTGTGATCGACCCCGAATTTCCTAGGATGTTACTTGGTGATGAGTATATCGACATGACCTTGGATAACATTGAAGCGGGTGATCCGATGGGCGTATACAAAGATGACGGTAAGTTCACCATGTTTCTGTATATCTTTCTGAACAACCTTTGGGTGACTTTCAGGTATTTCATTGTCGGAGTGCTGTTTTCCATCGGTTCGGTGGCGAGTTTGATATTTTTCGGATTGTATGTGGGCGGCTTCCAGTTTTTCTTCTATGAACAGGACGAGTTGATTCCTTCCATCTTGGGAATTTGGACACATGGTTCGTTGGAGATTCCTGCTGCGATTTTGGCCGGTGTAGCCGGTATAGTTTTGGGTAAAGGATTAGTGTTTCCGGGGACATATTCACGTTTGCAGGCATTTCTGCTGAGTGCGAGGAAGGGCGTCAAAATCATGATAGGGACAATCCCCTTGGTATTTTTAGCCGCGTTTTTAGAAAGTTATGTGACTCGTTTGACGGAGACGCCTGATATTATCCGGGCGACATTTATTTTGTTCTGCTTTGCTTCGGTCGCGTTTTATTATATCATATACCCTTGGAGGTTGGGCCGTCGTGTCAAGGAGCGGGAAGAGGATGAACGCCTCCAGCCCGATGCGAATACCCAAGTACACTTTGGGCGGATTAAATCTTCCGGCGAAATCTTCAAGGATATATTCGTGGTGTATGGAAAGAACCTGGGCCGGATCATGTCCATCGCACTAATGACCGGGGCATTATATGTAGCCGGCAATATGTTATTGGCTCCCGGAAAACCTTCCGATTTATTCGCCTATCCGACGGAATTCATGGATTTCATGACGGATTTGATATTGTTCTTTTTTGGCGAATTATTCGGCGATAGCAAATATATCAGTCAGTTTTTCAACTATTCGGAAGGCTGGTTCGCTCCACAGTTGTGGGTGAATATTTTGGTGTATTCCATCTTGTCGTTCGGTGCATTACAGGCATTGAAAAAGACATATCAGAATGAAACTTCTGACTTGGACCCTGTGAAAACACCGACTAGAGACGCCATCTTTGATTTTGCAAAAGTGCTTGTCGTGGTCTCTATCGCCAATGGATTTTTATTGGCGGGTGAAACTTGGGGTATATTTTTATTCCTGTTTTTTGTCGCCGCTCCGTTTTTGCTGTTATGGATGGCCATCATGGTACTTGAAGGGACCAATGTTTTTTCCGGAATCGGGCGGACGTTCCAATTGATGTTCACCTGGATGTCCAATACTATAATACTGTACTTCCTATTGGGTATTATCACCTTGATTACCTTAATGTTGATTTTTTCTCCGGTGATGTTGTTCGTTCTTCAAAACTTCGGATACAATATATCCACCACACAGGATACGATGGACGAATTGTTGATTATCGGTATCACCTTCATGGCCCAAACCATCTTTGGGTTGGTTTTCCCGATGGTGGTAATGGGCTTCGGATTGCTCTATTATTCACAAGTGGAAATCCGAGATGCGAAAAGTTTGATGGAACGGGTGGAGACCATTGGTTCGGGACGTAGGATTCGTGGATTGGAACGGGAGTGATAGCATCTACTATAAATAGAAATAAATGATTGGTAAATATAAAATAGCAGTTCTCTTATTTTGCTTTTTACTCCTAGGGCAAGGTTACAACCATGCGTCTACGGTAAAAGAAAGATACCTGGAAGAACCCGTGAAACAGCATTCCTTCGATCCGGCGGCTTGGCAAGAAATCGTGAAGGATTTCGACTATACGACCAAGGAAGTAAAACGAAAAAAGGAGGACGACGACGACACCGCTACGACCAATGGCCGTACACGACGTGCCCAATCGTCCCAAGCACCCAATTTGGATCCGGGTATTGGCGGGGGGACGGTCAGCGCTTTTTTTAAAATGTTGCTCATCGTCTTGCTCATTGCTCTTGTCGGTTATGGGATATTCAAATTGTCGGGCGGAACTTTGGAGACGCAGATGAAAACGACAAAAGATGCCGCACCCGTGGTCAGTTCTATTGATATTGATAATATCGAGCAACATCTCGAAAAATCGGATATGGAAATCTTATTGGATAAAACCTTGGCAGAAGGCAATTATATGTTGGCTGTTCGTGTCTACTACTTGTGGGCCATCAAGGAGTTGTCTACTAGGAAACTCATCAAGTGGAAAAGAGATAAAACCAATCGCGATTATATCCGTGAATTGAAAAAATCGGATGCGGACTTACAACGACCTTTCCGAACGGTGACCCGGATTTTTGAACGGGTTTGGTATGGTCAAAATGAGATTTCACAAACCGATTACAATCAGGTGAAAACGACGATGGATGGTTTTATCCAAGAGGTGAAGAAGCGTTGATGTCGTCGAATCATAATGTATATTGACATTCCGCTTAAGCGGAATATGCATTGAACTTGTTTATGCTATGACCATTTAAGAATGGCAACATGAGCGATTTTGAAGCCATGTGAATTATTTTTTAAAAAGTTTAT
>JAHDCE010000333.1 GCA_020630045.1 Saprospiraceae bacterium
CCTTTTCCAAATGACTTAGCTCCTTTGCGTTGGATGATTTCGTAAAATACGGTGGGTCTGTCTTGGACAGTTTTTGTGAATATTTGCAATAGGTACCCTTCGTCATCTCTATCTACTAAGATATTCATTTTTTTCAAAGCGGCAACCTCTTCTTCGATATCTCCTACCCTTTCTAGCAAATCATCGTAATAATTGTCCGGAACATAAAGGAAATCGACTCCGTTTTCTCTCAATTTCCCTACCGTGTCTAATATATCGTTCGTAGCGATTGCGATATGCTGAACGCCTGAACCTCGGTAAAAATCGAGATACTCCTCTATTTGTGACTTCTTGATTCCTTTGGCCGGTTCATTAATCGGGAACTTGACATATCCGTTTCCGTTCGACACCACTTTACTCATCAATGCGGTGTATTTGGTAGAGATATCTTTGTCATCGAAAGTAATCAGGAGTTTGAATCCTAGGACATCTCGATAAAAGTCGACCCATTTGTTCATGGTTCCCAGCTCGACATTGCCTACACAATGATCTACATATTGTAGACCAACTGATTCGAATTTCTTCGACATCGGCTCACGTGCTTCAAAACCGGGCATAAATGCTCCTGAATAATTCCCACGTTCCACGAAAGTGTGGATGGTTTCACCATAGGTTTTAATAGCCGCCATTTTCACCTCTCCATCACCGTCCTTGAGCGTTACGGGTTCGAATGCGGATTCAGCGCCTCTTTCCATTGTGATTTTGTACGACTCTTCTGCGTCATCCACCCAAAGGGCCAGGACTTTCACTCCGTCTCCATGTTCCTTTACATGCTTGGAAACATCATGGTTCGGATCAAAGGCAGAAGTCAATACGAATCGAATTTTCCCTTGCTGAACTACATAAGAGCAGTACTCCCGACATCCGGTTTCGGGGCCTTTGTAAGCGACCAATTTGAATCCGAATGCGAATTGATAATAGTAGGCGGCCTGCTTGGCATTTCCTACATAAAATTCGATGTGATCCGTTCCCTTCAAGGGCAACAAATCTTTCTCCGTATCTTTTAATTCTTTTATTAATGTATCCATTGTATTCTATTTTCTCTTTCCGCCTTCCGGCGAATATTAAAAATTCCTTGTTCAATCCATGAGGCACTGCCTCAATTTCCTTTCACATTCAAATCGTTTGGAATCAATGAGGCAACCAGCTTTTATAGTAATCGGGATCTTCGATACCAGCAGCAATCGTCGTCATTTTTAAAGGACGGAAAGTATCTACCATTACAGCAAGTTCGTGTGTAGCTTTAGCTCCGATACTTTTCTCCACGGTTCCGGGGTGAGGTCCGTGCGGAATACCTCCGGGATGTAATGTAATTTGTCCTTTTTCTACATGTTTCCGGCTCATAAAGTCCCCATCTACATAGTACAATACTTCATCACTATCGATATTGGAGTGATTGTATGGTGCAGGAATGGATTCCGGATGGTAATCGTATAATCGAGGACAAAAAGAGCAAATCACAAAGCCCTTGGTTCCGAAAGTCTGATGGACCGGAGGTGGCTGATGCACCCTTCCGGTAATCGGTTCAAATTCGTGTATAGAGAAAGCGTAGGGATAAAGGAATCCGTCCCACCCCACGACATCGAATGGATGATTGAGGTACGTGTAGGGATAAATGATATCCTGTTTTTTAATCATTAGACGGAAGTCTCCTTGCTCATCGAACGTTTCCAAGTCTTGCGGTTTGCGAATATCGCGTTCACAAAACGGAGCGTGTTCCATTAATTGGCCATGCTTATTGCGGTACCGGTTCGGTGTTTTGACCGGACTGGTACTTTCTACGATAAACAAGCGATTGTCGGCGGTATCAAAAGTGATTTGATAAACCGTTCCCCTAGGAATCACCAAATAATCTCCATATTCGAATGGAATGTTTCCATACATCGTTTTCAACACTCCCGAACCGACATGAACGAATATTACCTCATCGGCATCCGCATTTTTGTAATAGTATTCGGTCATCGAAGCACTAGTAGCCGCCAAGCTGATTTTACAGTCCTGATTTACCAATACCGGTTTGCGGCTTTTGATATAATCTTCTTCCGGTTTTACTTGGAAACCACGCAAACTGCGATGTTTGAGCTGCTTGTCTGAAACGACCTTTGGTTCTACTGAAAACGGTTCGGCGACTTGCTTGATTTGGGTGGGAGGGTTACAGTGATACAATAGTGAATAAGTATCATCGAAACCTTCGGTGGAGAACAATTCTTCTTTATACAATTCCCCATTGGGTTTTCGGAATTGGACATGGCGTTTAGAAGGAATCTGTCCTAGCTTATAATAATGCATTCCAGATTGATTTTACTGCGATTGAATCCCAGTCCATAGACAAAGAGACCCAACCACCTTCTGAGAAAAAATATTCCCTCCTCAAAGGTAGCGAATCGGATGATAAGGTGAAAGGATTTTGTCGGAGAATCAGGTCTCGATTAAGATAATTTATTCAATCCCGGCATTGAGCATTTGCCAAAGTTGATCTTTTAGCTCGGTAAGTCCTAGTTGTGCTACGGAAGAAATAAAAACGAAAGGAATGTTGTCCGGTAATTCGGGAGTGATCATTTCTTTCAATTCATCATCCAACAAATCGGATTTAGTAATCGCCAATAATTTAGGCTTATCCAATAATTCGGCGTTGTATTGTGCCAGTTCGTTGAGTAATATCGCATACTCTTTTTTGATATCGTCAGCATCACAAGGAATCATGAATAACAATGTGGCGTTGCGTTCGATATGGCGTAAAAATCGGTGGCCGAGCCCTTTCCCTTCGTGGGCTTTTTCGATGATTCCCGGAATATCGGCAATGACGAAGGATTGATGACCCCGGTGTTTTACGATACCCAAGTTGGGAACTATTGTGGTGAACGGATAAGCGCCTATTTTGGGTTTGGCGGCTGTAACAACAGACAACAATGTGGATTTCCCGGCATTGGGAAACCCTACTAAACCTACATCCGCCAACACTTTGAGCTCTAGTATTTTCCACTCTTCTTTTCCGGATTGTCCGGATTGGGCATATCGTGGTATTTGGTTCGTGGCAGATTTAAAGTGAACATTTCCACGACCGCCTTTTCCTCCTGATACTAGGATATGGGTATCTCCTTCTTCCATGATTTCGAATGCCACTTCACCGGTTTCCGCATCTTTGGCAACCGTTCCCAGTGGGACATCCAAAATAATATCCTTGCCGGTGGCTCCGGTTTTTCGACTTTCACCACCATTGTCTCCATGCCCGGCAATGATGTGTTTTCTGTATTTTAAATGTAGCAATGTCCACATTTGGGGATTGCCCCTGATAATGATGTGACCACCACGACCTCCATCACCTCCATCCGGACCTCCTTTGGGGTTGAGTCGGTCACGCATGAAATGTGCCGAACCGTTACCTCCCCGGCCGGAGCGGCAACATATTTTCACGTAGTCTACGAAATTCTGTTCAGCCATATTCAAAATTTAAAAAGAAACGCCATTGTACATAATGATATACAATGGCATTCCCGCAATAATTCCCCGTAAGGTTTATTCTATCGTCGCCTTTACCGATTCGATGCGTTGGCACAATCTGTCAAATACCTCATCAATGGAACCAATACCATCAACGATGAAAGCTTTGTCTATTTGAGCATAATGTAAGGCTACGGGAATCGTATCTTCCTTATAGACCTTGATACGATTTTTGATTATTTCTACATCTTGATCATCCGCCCTTCCTGAATCTTTCCCCCTTAATAACAAACGGGTGGTAATTTCCTCGTCCGATACACGCAATTCCGTCAATGCGGAAATGGAAGTACCTTTTGACCCTAGGAGTTTATCCAACGCTTCCGCTTGGTTGACTGTCCTAGGAAAACCGTCAAAGATATAACCATTCACATCCGGGTTTTCTTCGACCTTATCTCTCAACATACCAATGGTGATGCTATCCGGAACCAGCTCACCCTTTTCGGTGTATTGCTTGGCTTTTTGCCCTAACAATGTATCATTCTTCATGTGATACCTGAACAAGTCTCCGGTCGAGATATGCAATAGTTCATATTTCTCTACCAATCGGGCCGCTTGGGTTCCTTTGCCAGAGCCAGGAGGGCCAAATAATATTAAATTGATCATTGTTGGATGACTTAATTATTAATTGTAAGTAATAGATGTTATCACGAAAAATTGAGTATAGCCAAACCGTTATTTTGGAAATCCACTTTGTTATTCCCCTTAAACGTAGCTAAGGCTATGCTTTGCGGCGAATGCCTCATTGATTCCCAAAATAACGATTTGTCTTTCATACAAAAAATTTCGTGATAACATCTAATGAAGTTGGCGAAACAACTTCATAGCGCAAAGGTAATATTACGCTGACAAACAATAGATGGTTCAATTGATTAATTCTAATTATGTCGGATTTTCCATTTCTTCAGGATGTCGTTCGCTCTTTTCAGTTAGTACATCCTCATCATCATCTTTCCCATTTAGTTTGTCTCTAAAGTTTTTAAGGGCATTGATTCCAATATCTTCCCTCACTTGATTCGCCACTACAACGAAGATAGGCGTATTGATTCCCGTGGAAGCTCCTAGTTCTTGCATCATCATCATATTGATTTTGCCATCATCATCTACCTTGTCGGATGTCAGGAAATCATACACGGAACGAATACCGACTTTGTGAGCTTTGTCAATATCCCCTTTCATATAGCAAAGAAGTTTGGCTTGACCGATCCAATCCAATAATTGACGTGCTTCGAATGGTGTTCGGATAATTAGTTGTATCAAACTGGCTTCCGCCAAATTTTGTGCATTATCAATGCCTTCTTCCGCCAATCTTTCCCGATGCATTTGACTCATTCCTTCTACGTGTCTCAAGGACAGTTCATTGGTATTCACATCGCCTCCGCTGAAAATAACGCGAATCCTTTTTTTCATGTAGCTAAAAAAGTTATCCGGAAGGATACCTGCGATAAAAGCGATGGCCGGCAAATTGGAACGAAAAGCGTCGGCAGTAACTCCGTCGCCGAAAACATCTACATATTTCGCCATAAAGGCGAAAGACATAGCCACTGCACAAGCGAATAAAATCCGGAATCCCGAATTGTAAAAAACAACCGGCGTCAAATCCGCCTTGGACAAGCGGCGAACAATCGAGAAGGCCGACCACAAGTAAGCGCCGGTAAAGGCCCAGGTCAGAACGGCTAAACTTTGTTTTTGTAAGTATGCATTGTCCTCACCAATAAATGGACCGACAAAGAAGGTGTTTTCTCCAATACGCGGTTTCGTCCATTCTTCCGTGGAATTGATGAGGTATCCGAACAAGTCTCCCAAGGAGAAAAACATGGAGCTTAAGGCAATACAAACCAGGGTGAAAAATGCTACGGGAAGGATATAGTTGGCCGGAGACAACTCCTTTCTTAAATCA
>JAHDCE010000334.1 GCA_020630045.1 Saprospiraceae bacterium
AAAATCATTATTCGATTACTTTTGTCCAGGCACTTACCTACCAAAACCGATTGTCTTTTGTTCGTTGTCATCCTCTTCCATCATACTGAATTCAGAGACATCTTCTTTGATAATGGTCGCGATGAGTTCTTCCGATCTCTTGGAAGAAGGAATATCGGCCATTCTCAAGTTTTGACGCTTGATGGCTTCAGCCACGATTTTGCGAATGGTTCTTGCGTTACCGAAATATTTGTGTTTCTTTTCGAGCAAATTGGCGATGTATTCTTTTAAGTGCTGCTCGGCTTCTTCGTTCATTTTCAAATCGTCGGTATCGAACATCATTTTTGCGATATCCAATAATTCTTCGGCAGAATAATCTTCGAATACGAACTGCTTGTCGAAGCGGGACATCAATCCCGGATTCGCTTCTAGGAATTGTTGCATCTCTTCCGGATAACCGGCAACGATGACCATGAATTGGCCGCGCTTGTCTTCCATTCCTTTGAGCAACGTTTCCACGGCTTCCCGACCGAATCCGTCACTGGTTCCTCCTTGGGTCAAAGCGTATGCTTCATCAATAAAGAGGCCACCACCTAGGGCTTGTTCGATGACTTCGCCGGTTTTGATAGCGGTTTGTCCGCTGAATCCGGCCACCAAATCCTTGCGGTCTACTTCTAGGACGTGTCCCCGTTCTAAAATACCCAAGGCCTTATAGATTTGAACGATTAGTCTGGCGACAGTGGTCTTACCTGTTCCAGGGTTGCCCTTAAAGACAGTATGAAGGGAGAAGGACGTTTTGATGTCCTTGCCGATTTCACGATAATATTTGACCAACTTGGCGGTTTCCATGACTTCACGTTTGATGTTTTCCAAGCCGACCAACTCATGCAGTTGTTTCAGCGTGTCGTCATACAAAGCTTCATCAATGGGAAGGGTGACGCCATTTTGTTCTCCTTTGCGGAATACCTTCTGAACATCAGTTTGGTTAATGGTGGACAACTTGTCCTTGCTCAAACGCTTGAGGTTTTTGTATTGCTTCATCAAGCGGAGGGCCATGTTTTGTTTGGCCTCTTCCACCACACCATTGACATAACGAGCGTTTCCGAAATGTTCGTTTCGGTTGCGATAAGCTTCTACGACTTTTTTGTGCATATAAGCCTTGGCGGGGTCATTGATGATAATGCCCGATTTGTCGGCACGATATACTGCGATTTCCATCAGTTCGTCCGGATTGTAATCCGGGAAGAGGAAAATATTACGGATACGGCTACTCATGCCGGGATTCGAGTTGAGAAAGTTTTGCATTTCTTTGGGATAACCCGCACAGATAATCGCCAAATCTCCCGGACCGTCCGACATTTCTTTGATTAAAACTTCAATCACTTCCTGTCCGAAATCCTTGGAGTCATCACCGCGATTGGTCAATGCATAGGCTTCGTCAATGAATAAGATACCTCCCCGAGCTTTGTCAATCGCCTTTTTTACCCTAGGAGCCGTTTGACCGATATATTCACCTACCAAATCCACACGACCCACTTCGTGGACTGTATCTTTAGAGAGTAATCCCAGACTGTGATAAATTTGTCCGAGCATTTTGGCGACGGTCGTTTTCCCAGTTCCGGGATTTCCCATGAAAATGCTATGCAGGTTGAACATGGAGCTTTCTTCGATACCTTTTTCCTTCCTGACTTTTAGGAATTGGAGGTAGGAAGCGAATTCGTGCAATTGCTCTTTGACCGATTTTAATCCGATGAGACCATTCAGTTCTTCCACTGCCTCATCAAAGGTCATTTTGGGTTTGTTCTCGGCAGTGACGGTTTCATTCCGGGCAGCTTGCTTGGTGGTGGAGAAGGGGTGGGGCCCATCTTGTTCGATGAACTCGTCGCCGACTTCAAAAGGAACTACGGCGATAAGATTATCCATGAACACCACTTCAAGCGTGTATTTGTCAGGATACCAGTAGCCACCATTGTCAGAGCCGTAACCGGTGTCCATAATGATTTCCTTTCGCTTATCCGTAAACTCCTTGAAATAGGACATGAAGGCTTTGTGTTGTCCCGTATCATTGTAAAAATTGAATTGTAATTCCAAAGGGAATGAAGCGTCGGATGTTCTATGGTTTTCCAACCTCATTTCAATGTTGAGGTACTTGGTTTCTTTACTTGAAAAAGCATTGTAGTAAGTACGGTCATTGAAGGGCGTCCCTTTTTTGGGACTTTCGAACAGTTGGATTTGTTTGATGTTGAAGTAAGGATTGGTTTCACCGGTCACTTCACCTCCTTTGACGATGTAAAACGGGCATTTTCCCGCTGCCTTTCCATCAATGGAAACCTCCCATTCGTATTTGCCGATTTTCCACCAACCCGGATCGGGAGTTCCCCAACCTTCTCGGATATAAACGATATTCTGATCCTTTTTGACCGAGAATTCCTTTTCGAAGGAACAGATTTCTTTGCGTGTCTTTATGTTTTTACAAACATATTTCAATTTGCAATCCCAGTCCGCTTCATCAAAGAGTTTGTTGTAAAAAGCGATTTCGCAATAGATGTATCTGGATTCGGATTCATCGAATACCTTTCGGTATTTTTTGACGTTGAAGTAGAGGTTTTCTTTGGAGCCGAAAATCTTCAGTCCCTTTACTTTGTAATTACCTCCGACCGCATTGTTTTTCTTGAAAGCCATAAAGAATGAAATAGATGATTTGGTAATCAAATACCCTTGGATTGCATTCCTTGTGATCCTAAAGGATTTGATATGCCTCTAAACTCGCCAAAGATAGCTATTTTTGTAACTGAATCCACTTTCATTGTGGTTCTCAATTATTTATTTTTTTATTGAAAAAAAATGGAATGACCATCTCCGCCTTGTATGTTACATTTCCGAATGAAGAGGAAGCCAAGCGGATGGCGACATCGTTATTGGAGCAGAGGTTAGTGGCTTGTGCCAATTTGTCGGACATCCGGAGTCTTTATCTTTGGCAAGCTGCGGTAACTGATGAGAAAGAGGTTGGTTGCTTGATGAAAACATCTGTTTCCAGGCTTGAATCTGCCCGAAAAAAAATTCAGGAATTGCATTCTTATGATGTTCCATGCATCGTTTCTTGGGAAATGGTGGCCAATGAATCTTATGGTCAATGGGTAGAACAATCAACGACTCCCGAAAGCTGGTAAATAAGCAAAAAATGAGAAAAGTATTATTTGTTGTTATGTGTGGGCTCTTTCTAGTGGCCTGCCAAAAGAAGACGGTTGAAACGGTAACTGATGAAAACGCCAAGCAAGCGGAAGAACCGGTGAATGATGAAGCCTTTTATGCCAAACTGGCCAAGTCGGTCTGTAAGTGTATTAAATCCAGTCATTCCGAAGCACCAAACAGAGGACCTGCTTTGGTGACTCCTAGTGGTGGGGATAACCGACCGAATAGTTATTCCGAAGAAAAAGTCAGTGATTGTTTTAAAGCGTCCCTAGGGTCTGATATCATGGATTTTCCTGCTGAGCAACAACAAATGTTTGAGCAAATGATGTTTAAATATTGTCCTGAATATAAAGCTTGGAAGGGAAATACACGTCCTCGTCCAAGAGACTGATGCGTATTACTTGTGCCCAAGTACATAGCACGACTTTAGCCATTTGAAAAATGGTAAAGTCGTGCTTATTTATTCCACGCTCCTATATTTTCCAAGTCTTTATTCGTTTCTTTGCCCTCGCGTTTTGATTCGCCGGAAGGCGAAAAATATTAACCAACCAAACCAATTAATATGGGATTATTAGACGGCAAGGTGGCGATTGTCACCGGAGGTTCCAGAGGGATAGGGGAGTCCATCGTTAGAAAGTTCGTTGAGCAAGGAGCCAAGGTGGCTTTCACTTATCGTTCGTCTTCTGAGCGAGCGGATGCCATTGCCAGTGAGCTAGGAGAAGGTGTCAAGGCATTTAAAAGTGATGCTGCTTCGTTTACGGATGCTGCCGAGCTGATCAAGCAAGTGGCCGAAACATTCGGAAGAGTGGATATCTTGGTCAATAATGCGGGTATTACCAAGGATACCTTGTTGATGAGAATGACCGAGGAACAATGGGATGCTGTGATCAACACCAATTTGAAATCGGTTTTCAATTTGACCAAAGCTGTGATGCGCACCATGATGAAACAACGGGCAGGTTCGATTATCAATGTCAGTTCTGTAGTCGGTATCATGGGCAATCCGGGTCAGGCGAATTATGTCGCTTCCAAGGCCGGTGTGATCGGATTTACCAAAACGGTTGCTAAGGAAGTGGGTAGTCGCAATATCCGTTGTAACGCCATCGCTCCGGGATTTATCGAAACGGATATGACCCACGAATTGGATGATAAAACCAAGGAGGCTTACTTGAACAATATCCCGATGAAGCGCTTAGGAAAAGGTGAAGAAGTCGCTGATGTTTGTGTATTCTTAGGCTCTGATTTGTCCGCTTATGTATCCGGTCAGACATTGAGTGTTTGCGGAGCGATGTGTTGCCAATAATATAAGATTCATGGTAGAGGTCGAAAGGTATGTGCTGGATAACGGTTTGACGGTTTTGCTTCAGCAAGACTTGGCTTCTCCTATGGTCGCGGTAAATGTATTGTATAAAGTCGGTTCGAGGAATGAGGATCCCCGCAGGACGGGTTTTGCTCATTTGTTCGAGCATTTGATGTTTAGTGGAACGCCTGAAGTGCCCGATTTTGATGGAGAAATCCAGTTGGCCGGCGGTGATTGCAATGCATTTACCAATACTGATATTACTGACTTTTATTCGATTGCTCCGGCAGACCACTTGGAAATTCAACTTTGGTTGGAATCGGATCGGATGAAGAACCTGGAGGTCACCGATAAGAATCTGGAGACCCAGCGAAGCGTGGTCGTTGAAGAATTCAAGGAAACGTGTTTGAATTTACCCTATGGTGATGTCTGGCACAACTTGGTCGAAATGGCCTATAAGAGTCACCCTTATCGTTGGCCGACCATCGGTTTGGTTCCTGAACATATATCCGATGCTTCCTTGGAGGATGTTCGACAATTCTATGATAAGTATTATACGCCGGATAACGCCATTTTGGTCATTGCCGGTAGTTTTGAACCGGTGCATGTCAAGGACTTGGTGAATCAATATTTCGGTTCTATTCAGAGCGAGGGGGTCGCTATCGGCAATTTCGTTGCTGAACCCATGCAATCCGAACAACGTCGCCGGGTATTGGTACGAGATATTCCCTTTGATGCCTTATATATGGTGTTTCATATGCCATCAAGAACGGACAAAGATTATCATACCGCTGATTTGTTGTCAGATATTTTAGCTGGTGGTAAATCGTCCCGTTTTTTTAATCATCTTCGGAGAGAGAAAGGAATGTTTACCGAAGTGGATGCATACATTACCGGCAGTATTGATCCGGGGTTGTTTGTGGTGGAGGGCAAAATTCCGGAAGGAAAAACCCTTGAGGAAG
>JAHDCE010000335.1 GCA_020630045.1 Saprospiraceae bacterium
TTGAATTCATAATAAACTCCTAGGATATCCTCAAAATAATAGACCTTGCCGTCTTTTGTCCCGTCGATTTTATAGTTGACCTCACAATTGATATATTCCGGAATATCTTGGAGACAATATAAAATCAAGCCGGCGTCAAAGGCGTCCGATTCAGGCATTCCACAATAGATGGAAAAGGCATCCGTAAGAAAAGGACCTGAATCGGAATTGTTGAAATTATTGTCAATCGAAATATCGGTTCCTTCATAAATTGAGGTGGGGAAGTAATTTTCGGAAGACGTACTCCAAACAGCGATGTAGTATTCCGTGTCTTCACCATATACGATTCCATCTATAGTGCTCAAATCCATTTGCCAATTTCCGTTAGGGTCGGAATTTACATAAGTTATTATTTGTCCCTCATTATTTAATAAGGCGATTCGACAACCTCCTAGTCCCACTTCATTCGGATCTTGAAGCCCGTTTTGATTTTCATCTATCCATATATAATCTCCTAAGATTAAATTGCATTCATCCGTACAAGGTGTAAGGTCATAAATCCTAGCATGTCCTCCTCCAGGAGAAGGAGGGGGGACAGGTGGGGCTCCTGCATTCAGACTTCCCCCGCCAGCCATTATTTTTCCATCAGCCGATATTTCGGCAGCATAGCCCCAACTGTCATTTTCGTTCTCTTCTATTACTGAGCATTGTTCTTCCCATAATTCTGTTTCCGAATCGAATGTATAATAATGGACATACCCTTCAGTATAGGATGATGAAATCGTCCCTCCGCTAGCTCCTACAACCAAAGAATTTCCGTCGGTCGAAAATGAAACCGCCGCACCGAATCGGGTTCCGATGGTAGAACCTTGTAACAATTGTCCCATTGGAGTCCAGTCGGTTCCATCGAACTCAAATGTTTCTACTTCTCCGGTAAAGGAGATTGGGAAACCAGTTAATGGATTTCCCACCGCTATTTTTTCACCATTGCTAGAAAGGGATATGTTCCATCCGAAGTAATCGGGTGAACCAGGGGTTAGGGCGGTTGAGGTGAGGTCACCTCCCATTTGCATCCAGTCAAGACTGGTCGCATCCCAACTATAAACGCGAACAATCGGATTGTTTTGAGATCCGCCGACTCCTATGATTTTTCCATTTGAGGAGATATCAACTGAATGCCCGAACCACCCGTCAAACGGAATATCTGTTAATGTACTTCCCATTTGTTGCCAGGTTCCGGCTGAGAATCGGAAGACCTTTGCATACCCCGGGCCAGTGGCATTTTGTGGCGCTCCTACAATTAGTAGAGAACCGTCGTCCGAAAGTTCAACTGAACTTCCGAAATAATTTCCAATACCATCCCCAATAATATCTGCTCCGACTTGAATACAGGGAGGAGCGGAGCAATCAAATACCCGTACTTTACCAATGTTGTCCATAACCGCTCCGGAAGAGTGGTAGTTTGGTATACCGACAGCCACGATGTTTCCATCCGCTGATATCGAAACAGCTTTGCCAAACCCCTCTTCAAAATTTCCGGCAGCTAAAGGAGGCTCTACTAATGTCCACTGTCCCAAGTCTTCAAAATATAGGCGTGCAGTGCCTGTTGAAAAACTACCGGGCAAGTTTTCTCCGGGGGCTCCTATGATGACATGGCTTCCATCTGCGTCGAGGTCAAGGCTATATCCGAATTGACCGGTGTTTTCAATTCCGTCGATGTCATCTCCGATTTGTACCATCTGTGCCAATAAAGAAGAGAAAGGGAGTGCCAATAATAGAAAGGCAATACCCGAAAGGGTAGTAAGTGTTTTGTTCATAATTGAAAAATTCCATTAGTAAATTGTGGAGGTAAGTCCGTCAAAATTAGTAATGGAACGACAGATTTCTTTAGGATTATGATGAGTGGGGTATTTTGTGGAACTAATGGGTATGTTTCTTAAATTACCGTATCGATTTAGGTCATGAAAAGTAGGCGGGAGACAATCGCCTCCCGCCAAAAAACAGAACAGTTTGAAGATGATAAACCCTATAATCGATTGATAAATATTCTCTTTGTAACGATACGGTCGTCTAGGCGTATTCCAATCAAGTATGTGCCTGATGTTATATTTCTCATTTCATCGAAATTCAGTTTTTGATACTCCTTTTCATCCTTCTTGTAAGGAAGACGTATTGTAATGTATTCCTTCCCAAGACCGGGGTTGATAGATTTTGTTTCTCTAAATTATGGGGTTCCGGTCTTATACTTATGAAAGAATGATAAATGAGATAAAACTCGGAACGAATCCTGCTTTTTTCCGGATTATCGTTTGCGAAAGGCGAATACTAAAATCCTTAAACGTTAATTTTTTAAGAATAACTTGATTTTAGTTGAATAACTCAATATAAGTTGTTATCATTGTGTCATGAAAGTTTTTTTAAATCCAAAAGAAGAGCAGGTCATGCGTATCCTGTGGAAGCTCGGTCGGGGGTTCGTCAAAGAGATTGTGGCCGAAATGCCCGATCCCAAGCCGCCCTACACGAGTGTTAGCACACTTGTCAGAAAGTTGCAGGACAAGGGAGTCATCGGTCATGAGGAATTCGGAAAGACACATCGTTACTATCCAATATTGACCGAAGACCAATACAAGTCATCTTCGTTCTCCAAGTTATTTAGCCATTATTTTAATGGTTCAGTTGAAGGGATGGTCTCCTTTTTCCTAAAGGAGAAAAAAGCGTCAGTTGAAGAATTAGAGGCCATTTTGAAAGAAATCAAAAAAAAGGAAGAACAGTAGGGTGGGGAATTTCCTGACATATCTGGCGGAAGCCTCCTTGTGTTCCGCATGCTTTTTCGCCCTGTACTATTGTTTACTCAGGAACGAAACTTGGTTCCAGTGGAATCGGATGTATCTGATGCTTACCTTGCTATTATCTATTCTATTACCTCTTTTTAACTATACTATCGAGCAGGAAGTCCTGGTTCAAGCCGCCGAGCGGATCATTGAGCCTTCTACCATAATAAGTGCACCAAGTCAAACACTTATCGTAGAACACGAGCCGTTCGATTGGACAAATTATATCGTCTATATTTATGGAGGAGGAGTATTCTTATTCCTATTGTATTTCTTGCTAGGGTTACACCAATTATTTCGTTCGTATAAAAACGGAGCGAAAGAATCGAAACAAGGAACGACCCTAGTTTCTTCAGAGGCTGTCCGGTCTCCATTCTCTTTTTTCAAATGGGTGTTTTATGACAAATCTTACTGGGAAAAACGCCCTGCTGAATTGAGACGAGTCATGGCACATGAAATGGCCCATGTCAAGCAATGGCATTCACTAGACATCATTGTCGTTGAATTGATCCGGATTATATTTTGGTTCAATCCCATCGTTCATTTATATAAGAAAAGCCTCCGGCAAATCCATGAATTCATAGCGGATGAAGTTGTCATTCGCCAAGAAGGTCGTATTTCGGATTATGCCGGATTCTTAGTTCAACAAGCCCACGAGTCCCGGGTTCCTTCGTTGGGTATTTCTTTATTTCATAAACCTATTAAAGCTAGATTAGTTATGATGCAGAAACCGAAATCGGGGTCTAGGGGCAAGGTGAAATTCCTGCCGGCATTCCTAGTCTTCGGTGTATTGACTTATTTCCTTTGTGTGGCATTTACCACCAAGGAAGTAATCGCTCCAAACACCGATGCGCCCGTATCCGTCGAATTAGCGGACTCAACAATTGTTCCGCCACCACCACCCCCACCACCTCCTCCTCCTCCTCCTCCTCCTCCGCCGCCGCCGCCGCCGACTGTGACATTCGGAGGAACGAAGGTTCCAAAATTGGAGAAAGGGAAATGCTATGCACAATGTACGTTGCCTAAGAGAACGACATTGACGAAAAAGCGTTATCCTGTTTATACAGGGAATTCCGCTGATGTTAAAACGGAGGACGTAATTGTTTTGGTGAGCAGCTCCGCTTCCAAATGGGAACAGCGAACACTTCCCGAAGGAGAATGTATGTCTGAAAACAAAGAAGATTGTAAAGTATGGTGTATGGTAGAAGTGCCGGCCGCATACAAAACCATCAAAGTCGTTAAGGACATCAATTCGACTTCTGAGTATCGTATGGAAGAGTACGCTTCATCTTCTTCGGCATTCAAACCTACGGCTAACAATCCGGCTGCCGGGATGTATGAAGTGGTTTGCCATGATGATATTACACCTAAATTGGTGAAGAATATCCAGTCCTTCTTGTCAAAGAAAGGGTTCAAAGCCGATTCGGATGGAGTGAAGGACGATGAGTTTATCAGCCGTCTTTCCGCTTACCAGCAGGAAATCAATGTCGCTTCGGGTAATATTACCATCGAAACATTGAAGGCGATGGGAATTTCTCATAAGTAAATGATTGCCGTAATATTTTTTTGCACACATCAACGCGATTTGCGTTGATGTGTTTTGTTTTAAGTCATTCAAACCCGCACAAATAAAAAGGATTCGGGCAATTCTCTTTATAGAACTCCAAATCTTCCAAGGAACTGACGCCGGCATAATCGCCGGTGTTTCCTTGGAGGTCGATAATGACTTGGAAATGTAAATGAGGCGGCCAGCCACCATTCTCATTCCAATCTCCTAGGCGGCAAAGCCGTTTCCCGGAAGGGAAAACCTGACCGACCTCCAATCCTACCAAAGAGTCTTTCGACAAATGTCCATATAAGGTATGAAAGACTTGACCCTCCATTTGATGTTGCATGATGATGGTGCCTCCATAGTCATAGGGCTTGTCATTGTATTTGAAGCTATGTACTGTAGCAGGTAGGGGACAATATATTTCCGTACCCGCTTTTGCCCAGATGTCGATACCGAGATGGTAACACCTTTCTGGCCCCGATCCGAAAAACTCAGGACTACTTCGGTAAATGCCACGTTTTTCCAAGTAACCGCCGATGCCCCATTCCACATTTGTATTTTTTAATTCTCCTTGGATGAATTCATCTAAGAATTTGGGGTCTGCCGTTTTTTCAAAATCCTGCCCCAGTCGATTTTCAGCAAGACTGATACAAGCATATTGGTCTTGTTGAATTCTATTTCCAAGTAGTGGAGATGCGTTTTGAGATGTTTTTATTGAAAAAATCATGATATAAGTGTCGTTTTAGTGATAAAAAGGAGGATTTGGGTAGTTTTTAATGTCAAATCGTCAATTTGAGTGCTGATGGCCCCTTGTTTTTTGACTGTTTTTATGTTTTTGCTTGTGTTTTTTGTGTATAATGTAATAAAATGCCTTTTTTGTTGAATTATTTGCAATAAAATAAACTTTGCTTTATGTTTGTGTTAACGAAACGCACAAAGGTGGTTTCATAAAGATTCAAAAATATGGATACAATTTAAATGATTCATTTTATCTCTTGTTCATATTGAATTGAAATACTGTAAGGTGATGAAACAGGCAGCCATGCCCTCCTGTCGCGGGGGTGGGGAC
>JAHDCE010000336.1:0-2393 GCA_020630045.1 Saprospiraceae bacterium
GATGAATACAAACATCAGCGATTTAAGCACTATCAAACATTTGATATAAAAAGGAATTCCGGTCGAATGGACATATTTTGAATCCAATGTCATCAATGTAAAAAATTGCCCCTTAGAAACCCCTCCCCGTTCAATAGTAGAACAAGGGAATGAAGCGATTTTAAATTATTTTAAACAAATAGAAGACCAGGGGGGAGAAGCCCCTTTGTACGAAGCCAAAATGCTGATTGTCGGTCAACCGGGAGCGGGGAAGACCACTTTGCTTAAAACAATATTAGACCCTACATATATCGTACCCCAAGGAGGCGATAAAAAAGTGGAATCCACCCTAGGTGTCAATATAGAAGAAGGCTGGACATTCAAGCATCCGGATGCGGAAAGTGAAACCGTTAAAGTCAATATTTGGGATTTCGGCGGGCAAGAAATCCAATACATGACCCATCATTTTTTCATTACACCGAGGGCCTTGTATGTACTGGTAGCGGACGACCGCAAACAAAATACCTATTACGATTATTGGTTCCGCATCATCAATTTGTTGGGCAAAGAAAAAGAAGGCGAAAAAATAAAAGTCCTCATCGTCTTAAATGAAATCAACCACCGGTCGGTCACCAATTTTGATATGGATACCTATCAAAAAAAATACCCGGATTTAGAGTTGGTAAAAAGGGATGTCGATTTTTCTGTAAAAGATGGCAGGTGCGGCGCGCTACATCATACCATCAAAACCATGTTGTATGAGTTGCCCGAAGTACATCGCCCCTTGCCCCTGCTTTGGAAACCCATCCGAGAGGATTTGATCCGACTGAGACAAGACCATCATCATATCAACTACCGACAATTTTCCGAGATTTGTAGTACGGATAGAAATGGCATTTCACTTAGCGAAACGAATGATCAAAAGTTGTTTTCCCGATACCTCCACAACCTCGGCGTATTGCAACATTACCAAGAGTTCGACTCCTTGTACGATTTTATCATTTTGAATCCACAATGGGCGGTGGAAGCCGTTTATTCCGTATTAAAAGACAAAAGGGTATTAGATAACAAAGGCCGCTTCACCGCGGAAGACCTCAAGGAGTTTTGGACAGATTATTCTCCCCAAGAGCGAAGTCATTTATTGGATTTGATGCTCAAGGACAAGTTCGAGATTTGCTACCGTTCCCAACTCCAACCCGATACCTATATTTCCCCCCAATTATTGCCGGATATCAAGCCCAAATACGATTGGAGTTCCTCGGATACATTAAAATTCAGGTATCAATATCCCTTTATGCCCAAAGGCATTTTCAGTCGTTTCATCGTCCGGGTCAACGAAAAAATAGCGGGCAGTTGTCAAGACCTAGTCTGGAAAGAAGGAGTCGTCATCGAAGATGACGGCTGCCAAGGACAAATCCTATTGACAGAAAATCCCAAAGACGGATTAAAGGTCATTGATATTGAAATAACAGGAGCGACAAACAATAGGAAATATCTCCTACACCAAGTTCGAAAAGAAATAGAAATCATCCACAAATCCCTCTCCGAAAATATGAATGTCGAGCAGATGGTTCCTTGTAATTGTGCCATGTGTCTCGATCATGCTTCCCCCCATTTTTACAAATTCACAGTATTGGAGTCATATCGGGAAAAAAACAGACCGACCATCGTATGTGATAAATCAATAGAAGATGTCGCCGTCATGCAATTATTAGAGGGCGTATTCGACCGGAAATCATTAACTGAAATGCTGAGAAATTCCGGAAGGGAAAAATCGATTCCAACCACCGAATATCATTATCATGGCCCCGTCAATCAAATCAGTGGCGGGCAAGTGGTACAGTCGGAAAAAATAGAAAGACAACAATTCAATACTAGAGATAATATTGAAATAAAAGACAACCCAAAAAGCAAAATTCAAGTAGGTTCGGAGAGTGCCGAACCTACACAACCTGTGCCACCACCCCCACCCAAAAAATGGTATCAACAATGGTGGTTCACCGCCTTGGTCAGTGGAGCGGTCACCATGTTGTTGGTCGGATACCTGACTCGCCACTTTGTGATATCGCTCCTCACAGGTATCGGCGTATTCCTGTGGATGATGTGGCGCAACCCCAAGTACTGGCTGATACGAATGGCCAACATCGCACTGACCGCCGCCATCGGAAGCCTCGTCTTCAACTTCAGTATAAAATACAGTTACCAAAAAGAAGGAGAAACCCTAGATATATCCATACTAGACACACCCGTACTATTAAGCATCGGCTTACTCATATTCGCCGCCATCTGCGTAATCGCCCAAAAATTCGGAAAACAAGATATGTAATGATACATTTGCATCACCTAACAAGGAGTCCCAAAGGGACGACATAACACAACCCATTCCGCGAGGGATGGGAGAACGCCATAACACA
>JAHDCE010000336.1:2493-5150 GCA_020630045.1 Saprospiraceae bacterium
ACCATGGAATACAGAAAACTCGGAAAATCAGGATTACAAGTCAGCGCACTATCCCTAGGATCATGGCTGACCTTCGGAAAGCAAATCGGAGACGATGTCGCCGAAAAACTCATGGTCACCGCCTACGAAAAAGGCGTCAACTTTTTCGACAATGCCGAAATATACGCCAAGGGGCAATCCGAAATCGTCATGGGGAACATCCTCAAAAAAATGAACTGGGAACGCAGTTCCTACGTCGTATCATCGAAAGTTTATTTCGGATACGGCGGCATGAAAGGCCCCAATCAAACCGGTCTCAGCCGCAAGCACGTCATCGAAGGATGCCATGCCGCCCTGAAGCGATTACAAGTCGAATACTTAGACCTGTATTTCTGCCATCGCCCCGACAAAAACACCCCCATAGAAGAGACCGTCCGAGCGATGAACGACCTCATTACCCAAGGAAAAATATTTTACTGGGGTACCTCCGAATGGTCCGCCCAAGAAATCATGGAAGCCCACATGGTCGCCGGCAAGTACGGACTCATCGGCCCCACGATGGAGCAACCACAATACAACATGTTCCACAGGAATCGAGTAGAAGTGGAGTACGCCCAAATTTACAAAACCGTAGGACTCGGTACTACGATTTGGTCACCATTGGCCAGCGGCGTATTGACCGACAAATACTTGGACAAATTCCCCGACGGAACCCGCTTGGGCATGAAAGGTATGGAATGGCTCAAAGAAAACGCCCTCACACCGGAGCGATTGGAAACCACTAGGGAACTCAACAAATTAGCGAAAGAATTGGGCACCTCATTACCCAAACTCGCTATCGCTTGGTGCGTCAAAAATCCGAATGTCAGCACCGTCATCTTAGGAGCTTCCAAAGTGCACCACCTAGAAGAAACATTGGAATCATTGGACGTCCTACATTTGTTGTCCAAGGAAGTCATGGAAAAAATAGAAGGATTGTTGGCGAATACGCCGCCTCAACCTCCGTTTTAAGATTTGACGGTCATTTTGACTATAAAATAGTGCGGACGAGAACTGAAAGTGCTCGTCCGCACTCCTTTTTTAGTCCCGACCACTCCTTGTAATAGAATATAGTATCTTACTAAAAAATCATCCAAATATGAAATACCTGAATCTTGTATTGATTTTATTCCTCTTTGCCAGTTGCCAAGCGCAGGATAAAAAATTACTCATCCAACAAGAACCCGTTGACGACCTTTCCGGAATGGAGGTTTATCCCAAAATGATTATCGAAGAAAACGGAGAAACCAAATGGAAAAAACGGTTTGAATATTTAGATGATATTGAAATAAGCAAAATCACATACCTAAGCGACGGACTGAAAGTGAACGGCTTTCTCATCAAACCCAAGAAGGAAGGGACTTATCCCTGTATTATATACAATAGGGGAGGTAACCGAGGTTTCGGAGAATTGGATTTGCGTCGAGTCTCCTTGATGTTGGGGCCGATTGCGAATAAAGGTTATATCGTTATCGCCAGCAATTATCGCGGCAACGGAGGTAGTGAAGGACAAGAAGAATTCGGAGGAGCCGATGTAAACGATGTCGTCATTTTACCCGAAGTATTAGAAGAAGTAGAAGGAGCCGATACCGATAAAATTGGCATGTACGGATGGAGTCGCGGAGGTATGATGACCTACTTGGCATTGATGAAAACGGATCGCATCAAAGCGGCTGCGACCGGCGGTGCCCCCGCCGACAAAACCATCATCCATCGTCCTTCGATGGAGACGAACGTGTATGCTGAATTGATACCCGATTATTGGAAAAATAAAGAAGAAGAATTGAAAAAACGTTCTGCCATCCATAGAATCGATGAGTTCCCGAAAGATGTTCCGATTTTAGTTATGCATGGCAATGCGGATTGGCGGGTTTTGCCCGAACAAAGTTTACAATTGGCAGTAGAATTTCAAAAAAATAAAATCCCTTATCGCCTCATGATGTTCGAAGGCGGCGACCACGGTATCACCGAACGCCGCGACGAAGTGTTCGAAGAAGTCATGGAGTGGTTCGACCGATATTTAAAGAATGAAGAAGCATTGCCGGACATGGAGCCACATGGGAAGTAGCCCGGCCTAGCGTCTGTAAAAAATCTAAATTTTAACAGGCTCTTATTCCAATTTTACCACCAATGGTCCCAAGTTGCCGGTTCTGTCCCTCCGGTTGATGTCGGGGATGTATGCCTTCGAAACCGCACCGTCCAAATAGAGGGCGTTATCGCAATTCAAAACCTCCTTGAACAAGGAGCCGAAGTCGAAGAAATTCACCCTTCTTTTTGAAATGGCGAAAACAATATAACCGTCATTTGAAACGCCGACCCCATTGCGGATATGTTTGTTTTTTGAACCTTCATTAAATGCCGGATGTATCTTGCCGTCGATGACCAACATCGGGCCGGATTGGGTCGCGAAATCAGGTTGCAGTCCCTTGGCTTGGTATTGTTTTCTTTCCAATACAAAAGCCGTATCACTGTCAAAAGAAAACACGCCATTGGGCATCAAATAAAAATTGCCGTATCCGGCTTCGCGTGGATTCACGCCCCTGATTTGTTTTCCATTCTCAATGTACAAACCCAAGGGCATATGGTCTTCCATATACATGCCGGCATTCATGGCGAATAGGAGCGTGCCGCCTTCCGGC
>JAHDCE010000336.1:5160-5416 GCA_020630045.1 Saprospiraceae bacterium
AATGGCTTCTTCAAGATTCCTGAAATTCTTGTAGGGATTCCCTTCCTTGTCTTTCAATACCAATGACAAACCATTGTTTTTGATGGGACATTTGTAGACATCAAAATTA
Organism: Saprospiraceae bacterium; assembly: GCA_020630045.1. Taxonomy (GTDB): domain Bacteria; phylum Bacteroidota; class Bacteroidia; order Chitinophagales; family Saprospiraceae; genus JAHDCE01. The sequence continues at coordinate 5,270 of JAHDCE010000336.1, forward strand.
GTACCCCGGAATTCAAGGGAAAGGGACTCCGGTTTTTTTTCAACGGGCTGGTCGGAAACCTCTTCGGAAGGAATTACCCACCCACACCCTAGGAAGAGTGTTAATGCGAATGTTAGAAAAAGGCACTGCGTCTTATTTTTCATAAGG
>JAHDCE010000337.1 GCA_020630045.1 Saprospiraceae bacterium
AAAATCGCGGGCAAATATAAGACAATATTCCTAACCCTGCTATGTCTTTTTTAGTTCCCGATGAATTGCATCAAAAAGTAATTGTCCTAAAGGGACAATTTGTGAAAATTTCTATATATACGATACCGCTTCAACCGTCCGGATTCCCTAACTTTGAAGCATGGAATATTTCGCATTGTTTTTTGAACTTCTCTTTCTTGCCGCAGGAATTTATATGTTCCTGTTCGCTACAGGGAAAATCAAATCCAAAAACCCGGAACAACAACGAAAAACAGAAGAGTTCAGAAAATCCCTGCATCCTTGGCTAATGATCTTATCGATTGTCCTGATTATCATTATGGCAATCAATCTTGTCCTTCATCTTTTCCAAAGTGGATAATCATATGGAACAAATCACATTTTCTGATTTTTTAAAGCTGGATATTAGAGTAGGTACCATTGTAGAGGCATCTCCATTTCCCAAGGCCCGAAAACCGGCCTATAAACTAAAAGTCGATTTCGGAGAAAAAATAGGCATGAAAAAAACCTCCGCTCAAATCACAAAACTGTATCTTCCCGAATCTTTGATAGGCAGCCAAGTGTTGGCCGTCATCAATTTCCCACCCAAGCAGATAGCGGACTTTATGTCCGAAGTTTTAGTATTAGGATTGGAAACCGATCAAGGTGTTGTACTTTTGCGCCCGGATTCTAAGGTATCTGATGGAATAAAAATAAGCTAAATCAGGTCTAGTCCACTTTTGAAAAAGCAAGTTAATCCTTGCGCACCATGACTTAATTCAAAGTGTACTAGCTATTTCATATTCTTTTTTAACTATAAACATTGGTATGAAGAATTTTACTCCTCTATTAGTGGTTGTCTTGGGCATGATACTGTCCCTGACCATACCTCAATCGACAAAGGCACAATTGCCGCTCTATGTCGAAGAACTAGAAATCGTCCTAAAGGAAGTCCGGCATCAAGTAAGTTGTGATGAGACTTTTCCCTCTGGAACATCCGTAAACCCCGAACCGGTCATAGACATTTACGCGGGACACTCGGGAGCCAATTTCGGTTCTCTTTATCATTTTTATGAAGATGATATCCCTTGTGGATTTTTTGACGTACCGGACTTTACATTAAATACATTCAATAATCTATGTGGGGCTACAGAGTTGTCCATCGATCTCACCGGTTGGGAAGAAGATTGTGGAGGCAGTTTTGGTACTGACGGTGGAAATGATGAATTCTATGATAGTGAATGCTGTTATGGTTTTTATATCGGCAGTACTTGTATTGGAGGTTCAGGAGAAGACGAAGGATTCACCTCTCAAATCTTGAATTATGATTTCCAGGCCAATATTCCGGAAGGAGTCACTACCGAACTAGAATTGAATACCACCAACTCTAACTTCGGTGTTAAGTTGGATGTAACTTGGTCATCACTAGAATCCGTACAAGTCAACGGTCCGGTTTCTATTTGTGCCGGAGAAAACAGTACACTGACCGCTTCTCACTTTGGCAGTGGACCGACTACCGGTATATTCAACTGGTATGCGGATATGGATCGTACCATTCCAATTGGAACTCCCGGATCAAGCACATTGAATGTTTCTCCTTTGATTACTACCACTTACTATGTAACCGAAGTATTTATGAGTGGTCAATGTGAAAGTTTACCCACAGCTTACACCGTAAACGTGAATGGAAGTGTAGTTGCTCCGGCAGTCAATTCACCTGTAGAAGTTTGCCTAGGCGAAACCGTTGAATTGAACGCTACTGGCCCAGGGGTTATCAATTGGTATGTTGATGCAGCCGGCACCTTATTCATCGGCTCGGGAAGCCCATTTACATATGGTCCGATGACAGCGGTAGGTACCACTACTGTATACGCCACTGCTTTCGATGGTACTTGTGAAAGTCCCGTCGCATCTTTAGACATCATTGTAAGTCCCGCCCCGCTATCACCTACCGCAATGGATCAAAGCACCTGTCCGGGTGGTTTCGCTACACTTGAAGCCATGACAGGTGGAGCTAGCGGAAACTTTACTTGGTATGCGGATGCGGATGGAACTGTTCCCTTAGGAACCGGAGGTACATTCGTCACTCCTTCCATCACATTGCCTTCCTTTACTTATTATTTAGGCGAAACTGATCCGGCAACTGGATGTGAAAGCAGTCCCTTAACACCAGTTACAGTAACTACGGATTTGACATTGAGCCCCCCGGGTTTTTCCGGTGATACCGATTTGTGTGCTGGAGAGTCCACTACCCTATTCGGAATCGGCGGCGGTACTTTCAACTGGTATGCTGACGCAGCCGGAACAAGTTTGATTTATACAGGAAATACATTTAATACAGTACCGTTAACTTCTGATGTCACTTTTTATTTGACAACATCTTCAAGCGGTTGTGAAAGTCCGGCGACACCTATTTCGGTAACGGTCAATCCACTTCCTTTTCCTCTTATTTTAGGTTCTTCTTTCGAAACGGTTTGCTCAGGAGAGTCAATCACGCTTATCGCGAATGGTGATCCCGGCAACATCATCCGATGGTATGATGAAGTGACAGGAACCTCTTTGGCAGGATCAGGAAATAACTTCACCACTCCTGATTTAACTCAAAACACTACTTATTATGTAGCACAAGAGGATGCCAACGGTTGTCAAAGTAACCTAGTGGAAGTCCAAGTAAACGTACTACCATTACCTACTCCTCCAGGTGCAAGTGATGCAACAGTTTGTAATTCCGGCTCTACCACCCTAACCGCATCCGGATCGGGTGGAGATATTACTTGGTATGGTGATTCAGAAGGAACCGTTGTACTAGGTACAGGAGCCTCATATATCACTCCTAATCTAACAGCTACTACATCCTATTATGTTTCCGAAACGGATGGTAATGGATGTGAAAGTTTGATTCTTCCTGTTGTAGTTACCGTAGAACCCGTTCCTGCAGCACCATCCGTAGACGATGTTGCGGTTTGTCAAGGAGGAACAGTTACCTTATTCGCAGGTGCCGGGTCATTCAATTGGTACGATGCACCAGTGGGTGGGACTCTATTGTTTTCAGGATCATCCTATTCCATTCCAAATGTAACATTTCCGGTAACGGTATATGTTGCAGCCGAAGTGAGCGGATGTGAAAGTCCGAGAGACGAAGTGAATATCCTCGTAAATGCTTCTTTGCCTATTCCGGCGATTGACGACAACTTACCAGTTTGTGAAGGAGAAACATTAACCTTGACAACTGACTTGGTCAGCACATATGTCTATGAATGGATTCTTCCTGATGGTTCTACAGGATCATCAAATGTCCTTACGGTAAATAATGTTTCCGCTATTACGAATTCAGGAACCTATATCCTGAATGTTACTGAAACAGCTACCGGATGTTCCGCTACGAATTCCGTATTCGTAAGCATCACTCCTACTCCTCAAACAGTGCCATTATTTACAAATAGTCCGGTTTGTGAAGGAGGAACAATTACATTAGAATCCTCTTCTGTACCGGGGGCGACTTATACATGGGTTGACAATACCGGAGCTACATTAGGAACCACCAGTGTTCCTTTGTTCACTATTCCAGGAGTGCTTCCGGGTGATTCCGGCGTTTATGGTGTTTCCATTGAGGTAGCAGGATGTTCCTCACCACTTAGCACGGCTACGGTTACGGTTTCTCCTACTCCTGTAGCACCTTCTGTTTCCAATGATGGTCCCGCTTGTGAAGGAGGATCGGTTACTATTTCTGCTGCTACTATGCCGGATGCTTTATATGCATGGACGGATGGTTCAGGTACGTTAGTAGCAAATACGCCCTCATTCACCATCGAAGATTTGACTCCTGCCGATGCCGGTGATTATACTTTAATCATGACTATCGGAGGATGTGTTTCCGCTCCCGCAACAACAACAGTTGTCGTAAATGCAGCTCCTTCCGTTCCTTCCGCTCCGACTTCAAACAGTCCTTTGTGCGAGGGAGAAACCCTGAATTTGGATGGACCTACCATTGCTGGCGTATCCTACGCTTGGACGGGACCAAGTGGCTTCACTTCAACTGAAGAAGACCCATCCATTCCTAATGTGAATGATAGCGATAATCAAGGTGTTTATACCCTTGTCGTAACAGATTTAACTACCGGATGTCCTGCACCTCCTGTATCAGTTTTCGTGCAAGTAGATGAAACGCCTACAGGAATTTCCGCCTTCAATAGCGGCCCCGTTTGTGAAGGACAGGACATCGCACTTTCCGTTACAAGTATTTTCGGAGCCGAGTATGCTTGGACGGGTCCTAGTGGTTTTGTTTCTTCCGAACAAAGTCCGGTCATTACAAATGCAACTGTGGGCATTTCTGGCACTTACTTTGTGGAAGTAACCGTCGGAAATTGTACTTCCATCGCTTTGGAAACCGAAGTGCTTGTCAATGCTGCACCTAGCATCGATGCAGGACCGGACATTACCGTTACCCAAGGAGAAAGTGTGCAGTTGACCGCCTCTGGCGGAATCAGCTATACTTGGTCACCGGCGGATTACTTGAACTTCAACAATATTCCAAATCCAACTGCAACAGGCATGCCTCCCGGGATTTATGTCATAGACGTAGTAGGTGTCGACGGTAATCTTTGCTCCGGATCGGATCAAATCCAAATCACCGTTGAAGAAAATCAAACCATCGAGGCCGTTGATTTGATTACACCGAATGGAGACGGCGTAAATGATACTTGGGTAGTCGTCTTCTTGGAAAACTTTGAAAAAGTCGGATATACCCTTCAAATATATGCAAGGGGGGGAACCCTTATTTATGAAACCGAAAATTATACGAACGATTGGGATGGAACGTATGAAGGTGACGAGTTGCCTGACGGTACTTACTGGTACCACATCCGAACCAATGATGAAAAGGTGTTCAAAGGCGCCATCACCATCAAACGGTAATTCACATTTCAATCATTTAAAATTCGATTATCATGAAAAAAATATTGTTTTTATTCATCATAGCTATATCGGTTTCACAGGTGAACGCCCAACAGATTCCGGTACTTAACCAGTATATTTTCAACCCCTATGTTTACAACCCCGCCAACGCGGGAACATCAGGGTACAATAACATATATCTTACCCACAGAAACCAATGGGTGGATATGCCGGATGCACCGGTTTCAAATATCCTTACTTATGACATGTCTATTAAAGACTCCAATGTCGGAATAGGGGGAATGTTATATACTGATGAAACACACATCATCAATAATTATGGAGGATTGGCAACTTATGCCTACCATGTTCCTTTCAATGAAGACAAATCACATCGATTATCTATCGGGGTATCCGGTGGAATATTGACACAACGATTCAACTTTACTCAAGCTGTCGTTGAGAATCAGGCTGACCCTACTATACTAGAAAATACGGACAATTAATTTC